>NZ_JAKZEQ010000177.1:0-204 GCF_022549155.1 Lactiplantibacillus sp. ME-2 | reverse complement strand
CGTTGTAGGCAGGTTTTAATTGACCGTTTTGCATCGGATCTTCCTTGACCCGCATAAAGGTGGCATCGTGATCCGTCTTAGAGTAGCTGTTACGTTGATCATAAATAGCTTGCTGTGCTTGGTGTTCACGCATTTTATCACGTCGTTTATCCAACTTACGTTTTTGTGATTTAACAGTCCGGCGTTGCTGTTTGGCTGGGTTCG
>NZ_JAKZEQ010000176.1:0-210 GCF_022549155.1 Lactiplantibacillus sp. ME-2 | reverse complement strand
CCACATGGCTCGACCGCTCGTTGGGATGCGCCAGGATCTGCCGTCGCCGGAGCAGCGCCAGCACCAGGCGCACGGCGAGGATGGTCAGCGCGAAGACGGCGATGGCGGCAAGGGCGGGCCAGACCGACGACATGCGCAGCTATCCGCCCAGGAAAAACGCCTCACCCTGAGCTTGTCGAAGGGTGGGGCCAACTCCGCATGGAGAGAATC
>NZ_JAKZEQ010000175.1:0-212 GCF_022549155.1 Lactiplantibacillus sp. ME-2 | reverse complement strand
TATTCAAATTTTGTTGCCAGGTTTATGAAGATTCTCTGCATAAAGCAATTAAAAATTTTGGTTGAAAGCAGCGGGAACCGCAACACTTTTTAAGAAGCTGTCCAAGATCTATGATTTTTGATATACTTCTATGTAAAAAGCGAGTTTAAGCTATGAAAAATTATCCCAGCAATATTACTCGGCAACAATTTGAATTAATTCGACCAGCTTTA
>NZ_JAKZEQ010000174.1:0-217 GCF_022549155.1 Lactiplantibacillus sp. ME-2 | reverse complement strand
CGTGCGATCCGTTCCGCATTCCACGGGCCGCGGTCGCGCTGGAGATGCTCGCGCCGGTCGCCTTCGGTCCAGCGCTCGATGGTCTGGAACAGATCGGTCCAGACCGTCTGCGGACAGAGGTAGCCGCACCAGACGCGGCCGGCGACAGCGTTCATCAGGAACAGCGCCATTGCCGCGATCACCAGGAGGCCGGTGAAGTAGTAGACCTCCTGTGGCC
>NZ_JAKZEQ010000173.1:0-221 GCF_022549155.1 Lactiplantibacillus sp. ME-2 | reverse complement strand
CCATGAGGACGAGCAGGCCGCCGCCGATCGCGACGGAGGGGTGGCGGCGCAGATAGCGGCCGAAGCGGACGAGCCGGCTGGCTTCGACGGCCTGTGCGGAAGCGGCTGGGGCGGCAGCCGCCGCGATGGAGGGTTGAGCGGTCAATAGCGGATCCTCGGGTCGACGAGCGTGTAGGTCAGGTCGATCAGCAGGTTCACCAGCACGTAGACCAGGCTGAACA
>NZ_JAKZEQ010000172.1:0-222 GCF_022549155.1 Lactiplantibacillus sp. ME-2 | reverse complement strand
GCTCGACCGTCCGGAACCCAAACTGATATGGGACGACTTCCAAGAGTTGGTGATCAGCATCGTAAACTTCAATTGTCAATTGATAGAGATACGGCGTTTGTGGTGACCACAAGTGCAGTTGGTCGAATAACATGGTATCAAAGGTTACACTGCCACTACCGGTTTGCGTTTGACTCGTCAGTACTCGCCCGTCATGGTCTTTAACGGTCAGCGCTAAAGTGG
>NZ_JAKZEQ010000171.1:0-223 GCF_022549155.1 Lactiplantibacillus sp. ME-2 | reverse complement strand
CTCCTGGACCCTGCGGAAGCCTCTCTCGACGGCCGATTGGTTCGTGGCTCGCCCCCGTCGCCAGGTCGCCGCCGGGTCAGCCGGCGCGTGCGAATGCTCCTGGCGGCGTCCGCTTTAGGGGGGACGTCCGGGGTGGTCAAGGTGGGACGGCGACGCGCTTGCCGCCGGGATCAGCGCGCCGCGACGACCCGGCACGTCTCGAGCGGCCGGATCTCGATCCCCC
>NZ_JAKZEQ010000170.1:0-224 GCF_022549155.1 Lactiplantibacillus sp. ME-2 | reverse complement strand
CCTGGACACCCAGGCCAAGGCCGACCGCTATTTCTCCGAATGCCGCCCCACCGGCCTGATCCGACTCGGCGCCTCCGATGATCTGGTCGGCCGGATGCTCTCCGACGTGCTGGTGGAGTTCACAGGGTCCTACCCCGGCGTCGATCTCGAACTCGTCGTGGGCCTGAGCGAAAACCTCAAAACTCGAATGGCCGCAGGCGAATTGGACCTCATGGTGGCCAAAC
>NZ_JAKZEQ010000016.1:0-65611 GCF_022549155.1 Lactiplantibacillus sp. ME-2 | reverse complement strand
GCTGGAAGGCTTCGATATTTCTCAATCAAATATTATCGCGGATAAAGCCTATGGCACCGCGAAACTTCGCCAGTATATTGAAGATAAAGCAGGCGTCTATACCATTCCGCCAAAGGAAAATACCAAAGACAAGTGGACCTGTGATTACCACGTTTATTGTGAGCGCCATTTGATTGAGAACTTCTTCAATCAGTTGAAGAACTTTCGTAGGATTGCAACGCGTTATGATAAGCTCGCTCATGTTTATCTGGCTACGGTCTACATTGCCTCAATTTGCATCTTACTTAAGTAGTTTTAAGACGGACCCTAGTTGGATTCTTATTCGTCAGCACGTGTGCGTCTTATGCCGACTTCCGGGGCCGGGTGACAATTACTGGAACGCAGCCGATGTCGATTTGAGCTAACGCCCAAGCCGCTTCATCTCAAATACGAATCTTATTCTAAGCACGTTTACGCTAACTCAAACTTTTTACAGCGGGCCTAAGCTGGCAGCTTTGAACTAAGAAACCAGCATGTTTTAATCCTAATTCATGATAAATGAACAGGTGTAATCTGTAAGGCAATTACCAGAAAGGAGGCGGCTATGATGGCGGGGAAGCGGCGAAAATCGCGCCGGAAGCAACGGACAAAGACACAATTATTTGTGAAGAAGGGCCGCCTTCAGTGGGTCAATATCTTATTAGTGTTGGCGGCGATGGTGGGGATGGTTTGGTATATTCAGCATAATTGGGCGGTTAAGTCGCGGGTTACGGCGACAGCACCTACAACAACGCATGCGGCATTTATTAAAAAGCTAGTACCAGCTGCGCAACAGCTTGATCAGCAATACCACGTGCTGGCTAGTATCACGCTAAGTCAGGCGATTTTGGAATCGGATTGGGGACAAAGTACCAATGCGACGGAGAATAATAATTTATTTGGGGTTAAGTCCACGTCGGGACGGCTCATGACGACGCAGGAGTATTATGACGGGGCCTATCATACGGTCAAACGGCGCTTCGCCGTTTATGATAGCTGGCACGCTTCGCTGGTCGATCATGCCAAGAAATTGGCGTACGGAACGACTTGGGATTCTCAGCACTACGCTGAGGTGATTAAGGCAACTGATTATCAGACAGCTGCGCAAGCATTGCAGACGGCTGGATATGCGACTGATCCAAGTTATGCACAAAAATTAATTAATATTATTCAAAAATATGACTTACAACGGTATGATAGAAAGTAATGAAATTGATAGCAGTATTTCAATGTCGCTTATAATTCTAGGAGGGTACTATGCGAGAACTTGAAGAACGCATTTTGAAAGATGGCCGGGTACTTCCCGGTGAAGTATTGAAAGTGGACGGCTTTTTGAATCACCAAGTTGATCCCGACCTGATGTTTGCCATGGGAACGGAATTTGCCCACTTGTTTCAAGATGCGGGTGTAACGAAAATCTTGACGGTTGAATCATCAGGAATTGCGCCGGCAGTCATGGCGGGGTTAGCAATGCACGTGCCCGTTGTGTTCGCGCGTAAGCACAAATCAGTCACGTTAATTGATGATTTATATACAGCCGAAGTTTATTCTTACACGAAGAAGACGTCTAACCACATCTCGATTGCCAAGAAGTTCTTACAGGCGGATGACCAAGTCTTGTTAATTGACGACTTTTTGGCCAATGGTCAGGCGGTTCAAGGGATGTTTGAAATCTGTGATAAAGCGCACGTAAAAATTGCGGGTGTCGGTATTGTGATTGAAAAAGTCTTCCAAACGGGTCATCAACTGATTGCTGATCGGGGTGTCCGTTTAGAATCACTAGCACAGATTACGTCATTTGATGGTGACCGGGTGCACTTTGCATCGGAGGACACCCAGGCTTAAGTTAAGAAAGCGGGGGATTGTGATGCACATTGACATGGGGATGCTAGTCCTTATTTTCATCATCAACTTTGCTTACATTACGTTAAACACCGTACGTTTTTTGCTTGTAATGCGGGGTTATCGGTATTTTGCAGCTTTTGCAAGTGTCATTGAGATTACGATTTATGTGCTAGGATTATCATTGGTCTTAAATCGTCTCAATAATCCGATCAATTTAGTCGTATACGCGTTAGGTTACGGTGTCGGGGTGTATGTTGGGATGGTAATTGAAGATCGATTAGCGTTAGGGTATACAATGATTTCAGTCATTTTACCTGATCCCAAGTCGTCGTTACCGGGAGTGCTCCGTGAAAATGGCTTTGGGGTCACACAACACGCTGCTTATGGTCTAGAAGGTGAGCGGCTAGAACTGGAAATTCTGGCCCCACGGAAGAACGAACGGCGGCTGTATGGCCTGATTAAAGACGCGGCGCCCAATGCGTTTGTGATCGCGTATGAACCACGCTACATCTCCGGTGGCTTTTGGCTCAAGCGAGTTAAGCGACGCAATGCTCGCCGAAAAAAGCAGTGATAAACTTGCAACTGTGCGTGTCAGCAAGTATGATTGTTACAGGATAATGAGCGTTAAAATAATTCAATAATCAGATTATAATTATTTAAAGCATAGGAAAGTAGGGACTGAAGTGGACAACTCGATTTTAAACCCAGGTGGTACGCTTGGCATTATTGGAAGTAGTACTAATGGTGTTGGATTAGTAATTGCCGCGCGTAATGCTGGCATCAATGTCGGGGTATACGGCGATAACGAAAATACTGAGACCATGGAACTGGCAGATTTTCGCGTTGTCGGGGCCCTCAATGATCAACAACAGTTACAGAACTTCGCAGAACGTTGTGATATGGTGACTTACGAGTCGGAAACCATTGATGCGTCGGTCATTAATTTTTTGGCGGCCCATACCCGGGTTCCACAAGGCGCCGATGCGCTTGAGATTACACAGGACCGCTCTTTGGAACGGGCGTTTTTCAGCCAACTTAACTTGAATGTAGCACCGTCAGCGACAATTGTCAGTTTGGATGATGTCTATCAATCGATCGGGTCAATTGGATATCCTAGTATTTTGAAGCCGATTCAAAAGGGCTTGGGTCAAAATCGGCAACTGGTCATTAAGACGCAGACGGATATTGTCAAGGCGGCTGATCTGTTGGATTGGGGCACATACTTGTTAGAGTCATTGATTCCATATGATAAGGAACTCTCCGTTTTTGGTGCTAAGAGTGGTGATACGACAGCTTTCTTCCCAACCGTTGAAAACCGGTATCGTAATCATGAGCTAGTTGCCTCGATTGTGCCAGCTCAAATTGATTCAGCTGTGAATGACGAAATGCTGCGGATCACAAAGGAAATTAGTGATAACTTGAGTTATACGGGTGTCTTTGAAGTTGCCTTCTTCTTAACGAAGAGTGGTAATTTATACGTGAAGCGGATTGTCCCTGCGATGCATCAGGCGGGTTATGTCTTCGAACGTGCTACGAATATTAGTATGGCAGAACAACACTTGCGAGCAATTGCGGGACTGCCGTTAATGCCAGTCAAGCAGTTGATGCCCGTGGTTGCTGCTTACTTTACACCGGCCCAGGAGAGTGGCATTCGGACGCAGTGGCAGATTAAGACGAACTGGTTCTTTAATTTCTATCACCGGACGTTGTTACAAGCGCACCGGGCACCAGTCGCTGGCCACGTGCTAGTCGAAGCACCAAGTGTTAAAGAAGCACTCGAACAGATCGAAGACACAAGTATTTGGCAGTTTGGGCAAACGACGCCGGCTGATAATGAACCTGAAGCTGAGTAGTGTATGATCAGAACCTAGTTTTACGGATTGTTACGGTTAAACTAATCGTACTGTTCGCACCGGGTGACCAGCTATTATGGGTAACCGTCGTGAATAAATAAAGTTCGAAATCCAATTCATTTTGTGAATTGGATTTTTTTAGCGGTTGGGGAGAAGCCAGCCAAATGGCGAGATACGGTTATCTGAGGGGGAATCGTTGAGATTGGCGTGGCGGGTATTTTGGTTAGAAATTGAGGGAGTCTCAAAATTACTTAAAGTTACGCAATATTGCCGTCAATTCGTTTCCCGTGAATAGTAGAAGTTGTAAAATTAACATAGGTGTCACTGACAATGGAAAAACCGCGATTTTTGTATGAGATGCTGACCTTAAAGTACAGCAATCACGGCCAAAATTTGCTATAATGTTTGGTGACTGATTTTTAGAAAGGGTGGCGAACAGCGTGTCGAAAGAAAGCCTATTGGCAGGAATGAATGACAAGCAGCAAGAAGCCGTTTTAGACACAGAAGGACCGCTACTAATTATGGCCGGTGCGGGCTCGGGGAAGACCCGTGTATTGACGCACCGGGTAGCTTATTTAATTGAAGAGCAAGGGGTCAACCCCTGGAATGTTTTAGCGATTACGTTTACGAACAAGGCCGCACGCGAAATGCGTGAACGGGTTGGTAAGCTGTTAGGTGAATCGGCGCAGGAGGTCTGGGTCTCAACGTTCCATGCCCTGTGTGTCCGAATTTTACGACGTGACATTGAACAAATCGGGTATAACCGAGCGTTCACAATCGCCGGCACTAGCGAGCAACGGACCTTAGTCAAACGAATCTTGACGGAACAAAATATCGATTCGAAAAAATTTGATCCACGGTCAATCTTATCCGCAATTTCAAATGCGAAAAATGACTTACAAACGCCGGAGATGTATAAAGAATCGGCTGCCAGTCCCTTTGAGAGTGTCGTGGCAGACGTTTATTTGCAATACCAACGTGAATTAGCGGCTGATCAAGCCGTTGACTTTGATGATCTGATCATGCTGACGATTCAATTATTCAAGCAGAATCCTGAAACGCTGGCGTGGTACCAAAACAAATTCCATTATATTCACGTGGATGAATATCAAGATACTAATAACGCACAGTATACGTTAGTCAACTTGTTAGCTGACAAATATAAAAATTTATGTGTAGTTGGGGATGCGGATCAATCCATCTATGGTTGGCGGGGTGCCAACATGGAAAATATTCTCGATTTCGAAAAGGATTATCCGCAAGCTGACACGGTGATGTTGGAGCAAAACTATCGTTCGACCAAGACAATTTTGTCGGCGGCTAATGCAGTTATTAACAATAATTCAACGCGGCGGCCGAAAAAATTATGGACTGAGAATGAACCGGGTGACAAGATTTCTTATTATCGTGGTCAGAGTGAAAGTGATGAAACTCACTTTGTCATTGCCAAGATTCAAGAAAGCATGCAGCAGGACAAAATGGACTACGGCGATTTTGCAATCCTTTATCGGACGAACGCACAATCCCGGGTAATGGAAGAGTCACTCGTTAAGGCGAACATCCCCTATACAATGGTCGGTGGTAATAAGTTCTATGACCGTAAAGAAATTCGGGACGTCTTATCCTACTTGACTTTGGCAGTGAACGATCAAGATTCAATGAACTTTGAACGGGTCGTTAATGAACCTAAGCGCGGCATTGGTCAAACGAGTGTTGAAAAATTGCGGTTGTTCGCGGATGAAGCGGGTTATTCCATGTTGGAAGCAGCTAGCAATGTTGATATGGCTAATGGCATTTCAGCACGAGCGAAGGGTGCTTTAGCGAAGTTTGCAGCGACGATGAATGAATTGCGCGCTATGCGGGAATACTTATCCGTGACGGATTTAACACAAGAGATTCTTGACCGCACGGGTTACATGAAGGCGTTGAAAGATGCTAAGGCAACGAAATCGTTAGAGGCACAAGTCCGTATCGAAAACATTGAAGAATTCTTGTCTGTCACCAAACAATTCGATGATAGTTATCAACCTGAAGATGAAGATAGTGACAAATTCGTGGACTTCTTAGCGGATTTAGCACTGGTTTCGGATGTGGATAACGTTGAGGAAGAACCCCAAGCCGTGACGCTGATGACGTTACATGCAGCGAAGGGGCTAGAATTTCCGGTTGTTTTCTTGATTGGGATGGAAGAAGGTATCTTCCCACTGTCCCGGGCAATGATGGATGAAGACGAGCTGGAAGAAGAACGGCGGTTAGCATACGTTGGGATTACGCGGGCTGAGAAGAAGCTGTACTTGACCAATGCATACTCACGGATGCTTTACGGTCGGCGGCAGAATAATCCGGCTTCCCGGTTCGTTGAAGAAATCGAACCAGAATTACTCAAAAATGAAAATACGTTGGATGGTGCAAGTAGCACTGGTCCTAAAGTTCCATTTGGTGCGGATCGTGAACGGCGTGCTTTTACACCTTCATATAAAAAGAATCCAGTGGGGACGCGGGCCACGGTCAAGAAGGCTAGTGGCACGGGTGCTGACAAGAATAGTTGGTCGATCGGTGATAAAGTCAAGCATCGTAAGTGGGGAACCGGAACGGTCGTGAAGGTCTCCGGTGCTGGTGAAGATGCTGAACTAGACATTGCTTTCAAATCTGAAGGAATCAAGCGGTTATTAGCCGCATTTGCACCGATCCAAAAAGTACAGGACTAGTTAGGAGGACTGGCTGATGGCGGACAAATCCAACACAATGACGGTCGAGCAGGCGGCTGATGAAGCGGCTGCTTTACGGCAAACGTTAAATGAATGGCGTCGGCAGTACTATGACGAAGATGCGCCGAACGTTGAAGATAGTGTGTATGATCAAAAGTATGAACGGTTGGTCGAACTCGAACAAACTTTTCCACAGCTCGTTACACCGGATTCACCGACGCAATTAGTTGGTGGAACGGTTAAAGCAGGCTTTGATAAAGTGACCCATGAGATTCCGATGTTGTCATTGGGCGACGTCTTTTCACAAGCTGAGTTACAAGAGTTTGTTGATCGCTTGGAACAAAACGTTGGTCATCCAGTCGATTACAATTGTGAGTTAAAAATTGATGGTTTAGCGCTGTCGTTACGTTATGAAGATGGGGTACTCGTTCAAGGTTCCACGCGGGGTAACGGTACGGTGGGCGAAGATATTACGGCTAATATTAAGACAATTCAGTCGATTCCACAACGGCTGACTCGACCACTGACGATCGATGTACGTGGGGAATGTTACATGCCTAAGGCGGCGTTTGCTGCCTTGAATGAACGCCGAGAAGCAGCGGGAGAACCAGTCTTTGCGAATCCACGCAATGCTGCGGCCGGTACGTTACGGCAGCTAGATTCACGAGTCGTGGCGGAACGACAGCTCAGCACGTTTATGTATAACATTGCCGACTACGAACCGTTAACCGCCCGTACGCAGAGTGACATGTTAACGGAGTTCGCAGATCTTGGTTTTGCCATCAATCCTGACTTTAAGGTGGCCCATTCGATGGCCGATGTCTTTAGTTACATTGACCATTATCAAAATGAACGGCCAGAATTAGCATATGGCATTGATGGCATCGTGATCAAAGCTAACCCGTTACCGCTGCAACGCTCACTAGGAGCGACAGTCAAGGTGCCACGATGGGCGATTGCCTTTAAGTTTCCACCTGATGAGCAGCCGACCCTTTTAAAGGATGTTGAATGGACCGTTGGCCGTACAGGAGTCGTTACGCCAACTGCGGTTATGGAACCCGTTCAACTAGCTGGGACGACGGTTGCGCGGGCTTCGTTACACAATCCCGATTACATGGCGGCCAAAGATGTCCGCATCGGTGATACGGTCTTGCTACACAAGGCTGGCGATATTATTCCGGAAATTTCATCGGTTGACTTAGCCAAACGACCCAAGGATGCACAACCATTAGTTATTCCAACCACGTGTCCGTCTTGTGGGGCGCCGCTGGTTCATTTGGAAGACGAAGTGGCTTTACGGTGTATTAACCCGAAATGTCCAGCACAAGTCCAAGAAGGGCTGGTTCATTTTGCCTCTCGCAATGCCATGAATATCGATGGCTTGGGACCACGAATCATTGCGCAACTCTATGCAAATCGGCTGGTTAGTGACGTTGCCGATTTGTACCGATTAACCAAGGCACAACTGTTAACATTAGATAAAATAAAAGATAAATCTGCTGAAAAGCTCTTGACAGCAATTGACCGTAGCCGTGATAATTCACTTGAACGGTTATTGTTCGGTCTTGGTATTCGGCACGTTGGTGCTAAAGTGGCGCGGTTAATCGCGCAGCATTTTGGGACGATTGAGGCGTTGATGGCAGCTAGCCAAGAAGAGATTGCGGCGATCGACTCGATGGGCGATGTGATTGCGAACGCAGTGGTTCAATATTTTGAGAGCGACGAAGTTCATACACTCATCCGCGAATTGCAAGCAGTCAACGTGAATACCACTTATCAAGGCCCTAGTGCCACCGTGGCAGAAGATAGTAACAGTTGGTTTGCAGGCAAGCGGGTCGTGTTAACTGGTAAGCTGGAAAGCTTTACGAGGCCAGATGCGACTCAATGGCTACAAGCTCACGGCGCCACGGTTACGGGAAGCGTCTCTAAAAAGACGGATCTCGTGATTGCAGGTAGCGATGCCGGAAGCAAGTTGCAAAAAGCACAGCAGCTGGACATTACTGTATGGGATGAAGCCCGGTTCAGCGAAACAATGAGGGAGGATGCACAAGCGTGAATGTTAAACGCATACGCACGATTGGCTTAGTGGCAGTAGCTGCCATTGTTCTAGCCGCCTGCGGTAATTTAAAGAATTCGTCCTTTGGGTCGACTAGTAGTAGCACCACAACGACCGGAACGAAAACAACGACCACCACTGGAACTGCTGATAGTGAGTTCTATCAAGGCGTCATCAAAAATGGCCGTTATCGGACGAGTAAGTCGCGAGGCGTGGTCGTTTCGCAAAATGATAACGTCATGAACTTGAAGAGCTTCGAAAGTGGCTTATTGGACGTGTCTAAAAAGGTCTTTCCAACGAGTAAGTATGTCTTTCAAGAAGGGCAGTATTTGAGCTCATCGACAGTTGAAAATTGGCTCGGACGGAAATCAAGCAGCAATTCGGAGGGCTTGAACCCAGAGAATAACGGTAAGAAAGATCCGAATACTCGGAATCCGATTTACTTACAACAGCTTGAAGAACAGGATTATATGGTTCAAAATGGTAGTAAGTTATCGCTTGGCGGGGTCACGATTGGCTTGGGAATGAACTCGGTCGATTATTATACTAAGGTCGAATATGGGGCAACATACGAAACGGACATCTCAACGACTGAGTTAACGGCGCAAGGTAAGAAGATGGCGAATACTGTCTTACAACGGTTGCGGCAACGCTCAGCTTTGAAGAATGTGCCGATTGTCTTGGCACTCTATAAGCAGTCTTCGAATGATAGTTTAGTTGGGGGCGACATGATTGCCTACGCGGTCTCTAAGAACGGCTCCACTTCGATCTCAAACTGGACGTCGTTGAATTGGAAGAATTATGTCTTCCCAGCGACCTCTGAGTCAAAGAACTCAGGTGCGAATAGTAATGATGAGTCGGACTTTAGTCAGTTTAAGTCCCACGTGCAGAATTTCTTCCCGAACTTGTCTGGCGTAACGGCGAATGCTCATTACAAGGACAAATCGTTGAGTAAATTAAGTGTCAACATCACGACTAAGTTCTACAGCGAAACGGAAATCATCAGTTTCACGCAGTACTTAGCAACGGCTGCTAAACGGTACTTGCCATCTGGTGTACCGGTTGAAATTACGGTTAAGAGTGCCAATGGTGACATTCAAAGCTTCTTAGCCAGAACGGCGAAGGGTAGTTCGTATTACACCCATGTCTTTAGTGACCAGGGCGACGATTAAACAATAATATTGAGTAAGATTTGAGAAAGAAGGAAATCTGATGGCTGAAGAACGAATTAATGCCGAACAAGTGCAACACGTGGCGAGCTTAGCCAAATTGGAGTTTACACCAGACCAATTAGCGATGTTCACACCGCAACTAGAAAAAATTATCGGCATGTTCGAAGAATTAAGCACAGTTGATACCACGGGTGTACCCGTTACGTCACGGATGAGTGATCATACGAATACGCTACGTGAAGACGTGGCAGTTAAGAGTGATGAAGCACTCCGGGAAGCATTGCTGAAGAATGCCCCAGAAACGGCCAATGGCTTGATCAAAGTGCCAGCAATTATTGATGAAAGTGGGGACGGTGAATAATGACTTATTTCGACCAAGATCTAACTAGTCTACACGCTGACTTGGTAGCCAAGAAGATCAGTGCCACGGAACTAGCGAAGGCCACTTTTGCGAATATGAATCAGGTTGACTCTAAGCTAGGGGCGTTCTTGAATTTAAATGAAGAACAGGCCTTACAACAGGCGGCTGCTTTGGATCAGAATGGCATCGACGCGAACAACGTTTTTGCTGGGATTCCGATGGCAGTCAAGGATAATATTGTGACGAAGGGCCTAACGACGACGGCGGCTTCTAAAATGTTGGAAAACTTCGTGCCGGTCTATAATGCCACGGTGGTTGACAAACTATTAGCAAGCAACGCGTTGATCGTTGGTAAGACCAACATGGATGAATTTGCCATGGGAGGGTCAACTGAAACGTCGGCGTTCCATGTCACTCGTAATCCTTGGGACATCAGCCGGGTGCCCGGTGGGTCTTCAGGTGGCTCAGCTGTCGCAGTGGCTTCTGGACAAGTGCCAGTTGCATTAGGTTCTGATACGGGTGGTTCGATTCGGCAACCATCATCATTTAACGGAATTGTCGGTATGAAACCAACGTACGGTCGGGTCTCACGCTGGGGGCTGATTGCCTTTGGATCTTCATTAGATCAAATTGGCCCAATGACACGGACAGTCAAGGATAACGCGGCCGCTTTGAATATGATTGCAGGTAACGATGTGCATGATACCACGTCATCCAAACAAACTGTACCAGACTTTACGGCTGGTTTGACGGGTGATATCAAGGGTATGAAGATTGGGTTACCAAAAGAATACATGGGCGACGGGATCGATCCTAAAGTTCGTGAAGTCATTCAACAAGCAGTCAAGCAGTTTGAAGACTTAGGTGCTACGGTTGAAGAAGTCTCCTTACCAAACAGTCGCTACGGTGTGGCTGCTTATTACATCATTGCGTCTTCAGAAGCTTCTTCAAACTTACAACGGTTTGACGGGATTCGTTATGGTTTCCGGGCTGACGATGTTAAGAATTTGGAAGATGTCTATGTCCGTAGTCGTTCCGAGGGCTTCGGTGATGAAGTTAAGCGCCGGATTATGTTAGGGACCTTCTCCTTGTCAGCTGGTTATTACGATGCGTACTTCCACAAAGCTGGTCAAGTTCGGACGATGATTATCAATGACTTTAATAAGGTCTTTGAAGATTACGATTTGATTATGGGACCAGTTGCACCAACACCGGCCTTTAAGTTGG
The DNA here is from genome assembly GCF_022549155.1 of Lactiplantibacillus sp. ME-2. Taxonomy (NCBI): domain Bacteria; kingdom Bacillati; phylum Bacillota; class Bacilli; order Lactobacillales; family Lactobacillaceae; genus Lactiplantibacillus; species Lactiplantibacillus sp. ME-2. Next base: position 54,371 of record NZ_JAKZEQ010000016.1, on the reverse strand, counting down.
GTGACGAATTATCTGATCCAATTACGATGTATATGAACGATGTCTTGACGATTCCAGTCAACTTGGCTGGGTTACCAGGAATGTCAGTACCAGCTGGGTTTGCAGACGGGTTACCAGTTGGCTTGCAATTAATTGGTAAGGCGTTTGATGAAAGCACAATGTATCGAGCGGGCTATGCCTTTGAACAAGCAACGCAAGTTTACAAGCAAACCCCGAAAGTCGGAGGTGCTAACTAATGAATTTTGTAACCACGATTGGTTTGGAAGTCCACGTTGAATTAAAAACGAACTCAAAAATCTTTAGTCCTTCACCCGTGCAATTTGGTTCCGAACCAAATGCCAACACGAACGTGATCGACTGGGGGTATCCGGGGGTATTGCCAACGCCTAACAAGGGCGTGGTCGAAGCTGGGATTAAAGCAGCAACGGCTTTACATGCTGAAATCGAACATCACACGTACTTTGACCGGAAGAACTATTTTTACCCGGATAACCCGAAGGCCTACCAAATTACGCAACATGAAAAACCAATTGCGCATGATGGTTGGATTGAAATCGAAGTTGATGGTAAAAAGAAAAAAATCGGTATCGAAGAGATGCATATTGAAGAAGATGCCGGGAAAAACACCCATGAAAACGACTATTCCTATGTCGATTTGAACCGGCAAGGGACGCCGCTAATTGAAATTGTTTCTAAGCCTGACATTGCCTCCCCAGAAGAAGCTTATGCTTACTGTGAAGCGTTGCGGCAACGGATCCAATTTACGGGCGTTTCGGACGTTAAGATGGAAGAAGGTTCAATGCGGGTCGATGTTAACATTTCAATTCGGCCGGCCGGTTCCGACAAGTATGGTGTGAAGACCGAAATGAAGAACTTGAACTCCTTCAACTACGTGCGCAAGTCGTTAGAATATGAAGAGCAACGCCAACAACAAGTTCTCATGGCGGGTGGCAAGATCCAACAAGAAACGCGGCGTTTTGATGAAACAACGGGCCAAACGATTTTGATGCGGGTCAAGGAAGGTAGCGATGATTACCGTTACTTCCCAGAACCTGATATTCCAGCAGTCGATATCGATGATGACTGGATTGCATCCGTTAAGAAGACCATTCCAGAAATGCCTGGTTCGCGGCGTGAACGTTACATCAATGAATTTGGTTTAACTGCTTATGATGCGGGTGTGTTGACCCAAACTAAGGAAATGTCTGACTTCTTTGATGCAACCGTTGCTGAAGGTGCGGATCCTAAATTAGCTTCAAACTACTTGCAAGGGGACGTTAACGCGTACTTGAACGAGCATAAAGTTGATTTGTTAGCGACTGACTTAACGCCAACTAACTTAGCTGGGATGATCAAGATGATTTCAGATGAAACCATCTCAAGTAAGATTGCTAAGAAGGTCTTTAAGGCCATTATGGCGGGCTCAGAACCTGTCCAATGGGTCAACGACAAGGGCTTAGTCCAATTGTCTGATCCGGCGAAGTTACAACCAATCGTTGACGACGTATTGGATAATAATCAACAATCAATTGATGACTTTAAGAACGGTAAAGACCGGGCCGTTGGGTTCCTCGTGGGTCAAATCATGAAGAAGACACGTGGTCAAGCTAACCCGAAAGTCGTCAACCAACTATTAATGACATCATTAAAAGCACGGTAGAAGCGTTGGTCGATAAGGTGTTGAGCCTCGATTGATGCATGTCCAGCGTTGGGGTAGAGATGAGACGCTGAACGCTTGACCGTGTGAGCGGAGGAATAGGAAACATGCGTAAACGGGCACGACTTATTTATAACCCGACTTCTGGACGTGAGGCATTGGCCCACGATTTAGTTGAAATTCTTGGTATCTTTGAACAAGCTGGTTATGAGACCAGTGCGTTCGCAACGACGCCCGCCCCTAATTCGGCGGCCGATGAAGCGCGACGTTGTGCCAAGGACGGGTTTGAACTGATTGTAGCAGCTGGTGGTGATGGGACCATCAATCAAGTAGTAAACGGGTTAGCCGGGTTAAAGCGGCGACCTAAGATGGCTATTATTCCGGCGGGTACGACCAACGATTATGCCCGGGCACTGCGGATTCCGCGCAATGATCCGGTTGCGGCGGCCAAGGTAGTCCTAAAGAACCAGACGGTTAAGATGGATATCGGTCAGGCTGGTGAACAGTATTTCATTAACATTGCGGCTGGGGGCATGTTAACGGAGCTGACCTATGACGTACCATCACAATTGAAGTCGATTTTTGGGTACGCGGCATACTTAGCCAAGGGTGCTGAGTTATTACCACGAGTAAAACCAGTTGAGATGGATTTGAAATATGATGGTGGTCATTATCAGGGCAAGGCTTCGATGTTTTTCTTAGCGCTGACTAATTCAGTTGGTGGCTTTGAGCAGTTAGTGCCGGACGCGTCATTAGATGATGGTAAATTTACCATGATTATTGTGAAGACGAGCAACCTTGCCAAAATGCTTCACTTAATGACATTAGTGCTCAATGGTGGCAAGCATATCAATGATCCAAGCATTATTTATGTGAAGACGAGCAAGGTCGTCGCCAAACCAGCTGATAAGGATCGCTTAATGATCAACTTGGATGGGGAGTACGGTGGTGATGCACCGATGACGTTCCGGAATTTGAAGCAACATATCGAAATGTTTGCCGATACGGATCGGATCCCCGATGAGGCAATCACGGATACGGATCCAGAGTTGGAAGACGCTGAGCGACACTTTGTCTCAGCCGTTGATCAGTTGCCAGCTGCAACTGAGGACGACGAAAAAACAGAATAACTTGCTTAAATTACCGTTTACCGATACAATGGTGGACGGTAATTTTTTTAAAAGTGTTACCGTCACAGGGACATGATTGAGCATTGCCTAACGATTTAATCGTTTGTCGGTTTAGCAATGATTTGTCAGTGGTGCAAAGCATGAGACAGCTCAAATTCGCGCGTTTTGACACTCACAGTAAACAACTTGAATAGCATGTTTAATCAGTAAATGTTAACGACACTGCCAAGTGTGGCAGTATTAATGGCCATATCACTCGCTGCCCGGAGCAGTGGCTACCAGGCAGTAACTAAAAAATAATAAGTCACTAACAAAGAAAGCAAGAGGAAACAAATGAAAGTTAATTTACCAGTGCACAAGGGTGAAGTTTTAGACGTCACTATCATGGATTTAACCTATCAGGGTATGGGTGTTGCTAAAGTCGATAATTACCCAATCTTTATCGAAAATGCATTGCCAGAAGAAAAAATTACGGTCAAGGTCACGAAGACGACGAAGAACTTTGCGTTTGGTGATGTGGAAAAGATTAACCAAGTGAGTCCTCACCGGGTTAATCCTAAAGGGCGCGTTTATCGTCAAACCGGGATTGCACCACTACAACACTTGGAATACAGTGAACAATTGAAGTTTAAACAGCACCAGGTGGCCGAATTATTTGCAAAGGTCCACATGGATGATGTCGAAGTCTTACCAACAATTGGTATGGTCAACCCGACGCAGTATCGGAACAAGGCCCAAGTACCCGTACGACAAGTCCAAGGACAACTAACGACTGGTTTTTACAAGAAGAACAGTCATCAATTGATGCCAATTGAAGATTATTATATTCAAGATCCTGCAATTGATAAGGCTATCGTGGTAGTTCGCGATATTTTACGGAAATATCACGAGGCAGCCTACGATGAATTCCATCATAGTGGGACGATTCGGACGATCATGGTACGGCGTGGGTATTACAGTCATGAGATGATGGTTGTTATTGTGACGCGAACGAAACACTTACCAATGGCTGACGTGGTCACACAAGAGATTCAAGCAGCGTTACCTGAAGTTGTCAGTGTGATTCAAAACGTTAATTCTAAGAAGACTAACGTGATCTTAGGGCCAGTTAACAACGTGTTAGCTGGTAAGGCCACTATCGATGATCAGTTACTGGGCCTGACATTCGCCATTTCAGCCCAGTCCTTCTATCAAGTGAACCCACAACAGACCGAAAAGCTTTATCAGTTAGCCATTGATCAAGCTGGTTTGACGGGGAATGAGACGGTGATCGATGCTTATTCCGGTATCGGAACGATTTCGTTAACGATGGCCCAACATGCCAAGCAAGTGTATGGTGTTGAAATCGTGCCAGCAGCCATCGATAACGCACGGCAGAATGCGGATAAGAATGGTATTACGAACGCGACCTTTGTTTTGGATAGCGCTGAAAAAGCCATGGCTAAATGGCAAGCAGATGGCGTTAAGCCGGACGTGATCGTCGTTGATCCGCCACGTAAGGGCTTGGACGCCGACTTTATCAAGAGTGCCGGTGAAATGGAGCCTAAACGGGTGGTTTACATTAGTTGTAACCCATCAACCTTAGTTCGAGACGTCCAACGGTTTGCAGAATACGGCTACCATATTAGTGCCCCGGTCCAACCCGTGGACCAGTTCCCACAAACACCACATATTGAATCGGTAACGGTGTTAGAACGCGAACAATAAGCATTTTAAAACTGGATTATTAATGAAATTATAAAAAGTGTGTTGGGTGCCTGATTATTTGTCGGGTAACCAACACACTTTTTTACTCAGCTTGAGGGCTAACTTTGAATTAGAAGCACAAAATAACCGTTTTTAAGCGCTGATATTGATTTGAATTCGTCCGATTTTAATAGACAGATCATTTAGAATCGGCTAATAAAACAGTTTATTGATAATTATAATTATTGCTTTAAATAATTTAATAAATAATGCGCTGTAATTGCTGTAAACTAGTTCACTGGAGCTGTTTGAGTCAAATTTAGCGTATTAAATTAAATAATTGTATTTATTGGTCAAAAAACACCCACAAAAACCATCAATTGTATTACTTTTGATAAAAGTATGTATTTCATCTCGGTTTTTGACCAGTTTGGGTTATAATGATAAGCGAAATAAACCGATAAATGGGGGAGCATGATGGTAAAGAGAAGAACACTGACACAGGCAAAAGTATTAGCAACAGCTAATCAGTTAATTGAAAGCAAGGGAATTAACGGATTAACAATTCGGGATTTAGCGTTAGTTTTGGATGTGCGGCCGCAATCGATTTATAATTATGTTGATAGCTTGAGTGATTTATTAGATCAGGTTGGCCTCCAATTTGTTCAAAATGTTGCGGATCGTTTAACTGAAACAATCTCAGACGTTGACGGTGATGAGGCTTTGATGGCATTTGCTCAAGAATTCCGGGCGGCCTGCAACCAGCATCGGGGGTTGGCACCGTTATTACTTGACTTAAATGATAACCTAAGAATCCCACGGTCTCGTAAAGCAATTGTGCAGTTATACCAGGATATGTTTAAACCATTACAACTGGATGATTCGGCGCGGGTGGAGAATACCTTGTACCGTTCCACGTTGTTCGGATTCATTATCCAAGAGATTGGCGGCTTCTTTAAGATGCAGGGGACTGAACTTGATGAACGGTTCACGAAGGTTATGCAGTTAGCGATTGACCAGACACACTTACCTGCTGATAAGACGAAAAAATAATTTAAGATTCAGTGCGGCTATCTTAGCAGATAGCCGTTTTTTTATAGGTTAAATTCGCCAATATTTAGCAGTAAATGGGGCGTAATACAATAATCTTTGTTAAGGCTGAAATCAAAATCAATAATGATTTATTGAAGTAGTTTTATGATCAATCGTAATGAAAATCTTAATTCTGCATGGTAAACGCTAAATTAGGGCGTTATTTTGGCCCCAGGCTTAAAAAATCGTTTACAATAAGGTTAAAGTTAATTTTAAGGGGGCCCACCATGTCGGAACGTTATTTATCAGCAATTGAACACGGGTTAACGACTAAGCAAGTTGACCAGCGCCTGACAGCGGGTCTAAAGAATGAGCCGTTACCGCCCTTAACGCGGTCTGTTAAACAGATTTTTCGTGATAATTTGCTAACACTTTTTAACTGTATCAATGTTTTGTTAGCCGGATTAGTCTTTTTGACGGGAAGTTATAAGAACATGCTGTTCTTATTCGTGGTCATCGTCAACACGGCTATCGGTATTTTTCAGGAGATTCGTGCCAAGCGCCAGGTCGATAAGCTGGCATTATTATCGGCCACTAAGGTTCAAGTCCGCCGTAACGGTCAAACGGTGGCGATTGGTCAGGACGAAATCGTTCAGGATGATTTACTATTAGTGACTCGTGGCGAGCAGATTCCTGTGGACGGGCTCGTGCGGGCGACCGCTGGATTAGAGGTCGATGAGTCGCAGATTACTGGTGAGGCTGATCCGGTTGTTAAGGGGCCGGGTGATGAGCTGGTTTCTGGGAGTGTCATCCTTGGTGGTCACGGAATCGTGCAGGCAACGCAGGTTGGTCACGGCAGTTTTATCAAGCAGATGGCACGAGCAGCTAAGCAAAAACGGCGGACGCCAAGTCAACTGTTAACGATTATCAATCGAATTATCAAAATTTTGACTTTTACGATTATTCCACTAGGTGCTGGACTGTTCATTTCCACTATGATGCGGGGTGAAAGTCAGAACCGGGCAATCCTCGGGACGGTGGCCGCGATGGTCGGGATGATTCCGGAAGGACTGGTGCTGTTAACGTCAGTCGCTTTAGCTGCTGGGGCGTTCACTTTAGGCCGGCACCAGGTATTGGTGCGGGAGCTACCCGCCATTGAAGCACTGGCCCGGGTCGATACGTTGTGCCTCGACAAGACTGGAACGATTACTAGTGGCAAGTTAGTTTTTGAACGCGTTGAGCCGTGGAACCAGCATGATTTGACAGCAGTGGAGCACCGGTTAGCTGCGTTAGTCACTGCCATTGATGATGATAATGAAACGGCCCGGGCCATCAAGACTGCTTTTGGTCAGCCACCAGTGCAAGCGACAGAAGTTCTTCCCTTTTCTTCAAGTCGTAAGTGGAGTGGGGCTGCGTTTGATGGTCACGCTTACGTTATGGGCGCACCGGAATTTATTTTTACCACGGTACCCGGCGAGTTACAGTCTCGCATCAAAACGCTCGCGCAACAAGGTTACCGGGTATTAGTGTTAGCCGAAGTGGCTGCCTTAACGACGCCCAAACCGACTCGACCGATGACTTTGGGATTAATTCTGATCACGGATGAGTTGCGGCCACACGCTAAGACGACGTTTGGTTTTTTTGCTAATCAAGACGTCGCCCTAAAAGTTATTTCTGGTGATAATCCGGTGACGGTCGCCAGTATTGCACAACGGGCTGAGATCAAGGACGCTGATCGGCTGGTTGATATGAGTCAAGTGGGGACTACCCCCGACTATGATCAGCTAGTGACAAATTATACGGTGTTCGGTCGAGTGACGCCGCAACAAAAAGAGCAACTAATTAAAGCCTATCAGCGCAACGGCCATACCGTAGCGATGACTGGTGACGGCGTTAATGATTTGTTGGCGCTGAAACAGGCGGATTGTAGTATCGCGATGGCGAGTGGGAGTGAAGCCACGAAGAGTTTGGCTGATTTTGTCTTAATCGATTCGAACTTTGATGCGATGGTGCAAGTGCTGAACGAGGGTCGCCGCGTTATCAATAATATTGAACGGGTCGCCGCGCTCTACTTGATTAAGACGATGTATTCGGTCGCTCTGACGTTGATTTTTATCTTCATGAGCCACAGCTACCCGTTTGAGCCCATCCAATTAACACCGATTTCATCGTTGATGGTTGGTATTCCAACCTTTTTCTTGGCGTTACAGCCTGATTATACGCGAATTACCGGGCGCTTTATGAAACAGGTGATGGAGATTGCCGTTCCCGCGGCGATCTGCGTGGTCGGCTATATCATGGTCATCATGGTGTTAGGTAATAAGTTCCAGCTGAATTTCGAAACGACCGCGACGTTGAGTGTGTTGATGACCGGGATCTTTAGTTTAAATGCGTTATTGATTGCAGCCCGGCCGTTGAACCGGTTCAAAATTGGGTTAGTCGTGTTAATGGCAACACTGTTCGTCCTAGTCTTTTTGTTTGCCGGCCGAATTTTCTCATTGGTTAATCTATTAGATTGGTCGTTAGCTGTGATTTACCTACCACTGATGATCAGTGCGTATCCGGTGTTCATTGTTCTGCAAAATGGCTTAGGAAAACGCGTTCTCAGCAAGATCAATTGGCGATAATCGATCAAATTTAGGTAACGGGGCCACGCTGCAATTACGGCGTGGCCTTTTTTGGTGTAATCAGATTGCTGTCTCAGCGTAAGCCACACCGTTGTTGACCAGTCAGATTAAATTAACAATCCGATATAAGTATGGTTGATACCAGCATAGCATGTAAATTTATAACAGATTTTAATAGGCAGCAGCGTCTAAAACGGCTTATAATGAAGTTCAGTAGATTACCGGAATGGGGGCGGTATTGTGTGGCTTGATGAACAACGGTTAATTCAACGGTTAGTGCCGCGCTTGTTGTGTTTTCGGCAAACTAACTTCTATCGGATTATTCAACGGACCTTGATGTTGACGTTCCCATTCATTTTGATTGGGACGTTCAGTCAAATCATTCAACTGACCGTGTTGACGAAAACGGGGTTTATTGCCAGTATCTTTCACCTGTCAAAATGGGTCCCATACTATCGTTACTTACACTATCCGTTTGATAGTTTAACAACCTTGACGCTCAACGGTGTGGCCGTAGTAGCAGCATTTGGTGCGGCAAAATACCATGCCAAACTCAATCAGCGCGATGACCAACTAGCGGGATTGACCGCCGCGATTGCGCTATTGATCGTGGCTTATCAGTATACGAATCAAAATCAAATTGGTGTTTTTAACACTTTATTGATCGGGACTAACGGTCTAACGGGCGCATTGATTGTGGGTGGTTTGACCGGCCTGCTCTTCAAATGGTTCAGCAAGCCGGTTCCGGCACAAAGTAGTCCGCATACGGCCGATATCTTGACACGGACTTTCAGTTCACTACTTCCAATGGCCTTAATACTAGTATTGGCCGTGCTAGTGAGCCTCGCTTTGAACTGGCTGATGATTATTACGTACTCTGCTGAAAGTTGGTCGGCATTTCAAAAGTACGCAACGACTAGTCACAGTCTGTGGCTGACCTTTGGCATGGCAGTTGTGACGCTGTTGTTAGAGATTCTTGGACTAGCTGGTCCGTACCAAGAACGCTTGGTGACCAATAGTGCGACAATGACGGCCAATTTGAATTATGCACTCACACATCATTCGGCGTATCACGTGCCGTATCCGTATACGGCCAACACGTTGTATCACGCATTTGGGACGTTTGGCGGAACGGGGATGTTGCTGGCCTTAGTGATTGCCATTTATATCGGCAGCAACAATCATAACTACCACGTAGTCGCGCGGTGGAGTCTATTACCTGCGCTCTTTAATAGTAATGGACCGCTACTGACAGGCTTACCAGTTCTATATAATCCAATCTATCTAATACCATTTGTGCTTGCGCCTGTCGTAAATATGGGACTGGCGGCGCTGGCAATTGGGTTTCATTGGATTCCACCCGTGGTTTATCCGGTTCCCGTGGGTACGCCGGGACCGTTGATTGCCTTTATCGGCACTAACGGTAACGTGGTGGCACTTTTACTTGGTATCGTTGATTTGGCACTATCAGTGGTGATCTATTTGCCGTTCATGCGGTTGGCGGAAACCATTGTGCAGGCGGCGCAAGCACAGGTGGGGGGTGCTAAGCATGTATAATCGACCTAATTGGCAGCGACGGCGGCGAAGTCTGTTAGTGCTTGTATTAGGCTTACTGTTTCTGGGCTTTTTGATTCAGCCCTCATACCAGTGGACGAAAACCAACGTGGCTGCGATGGCAGGACGCCATGATTCGCAGATGTCACCAATTATTATGATTCCCGGCAGTAGTGCGACCCAGAATCGGTTTGACACCTTAGTCAAGCAACTTAATAAGGCTGATCATCGTCGGCATAGTTTAATTAAGCTGACCGTGATGACGGATGATACGATTAAAATGACGGGGTCGTTGCGTGCCCGTGATAACGAGCCAATCATCGTCGTTGGCTTTCAAAATAATCGTGACGGCTATGATAATATTAAGCATCAGGCCCGTTGGTTCTCACTGGCCTTTAAGAAGTTGGCTGCCAAGTATCAATTTAATAATTTCAAAGCAATTGGTCACTCGAATGGTGGTCTGATTTATACGTACTACTTTGAACACTATTTTAATCGCGACGATATTAAGGTCAAACGAATTATGACCATTGGCTCACCTTACAATTTCTCAGAAGCTAATTTGAATCATAAGACACAAATGTTAGCTGACTTTATTAAGTACCGCGATCGATTGCCTAAGTCAGCGACAATGTATTCGGTCGCAGGTACCGAAAACTATGATTCGGACGGTCTTGTTCCAGCGCGGAGTGTCGAGGCTGGCAAGTATATCTATCAAGGGCAAGTCAAGCATTTTACAGAGATTACGGTTACTGGTACGAATGCCCAGCACTCCGATTTACCCCAAAATGCGCAAATTGTCACGTTGATTAGAACTTACATGTTGGATAAGCCGAAACAGACTCGTAAGGGCTTAGTATCGACGGGGACTGTCGAATGAGCGGCAACGAGGTTCAGTCGTTGTGGACTGGACAGTGTTCAAGGGTTTGTGACGGTGGCACCTGTGAGGAAGTTTAGGGTGTTATTAAGAATTGTGGTAAAATTTGGTCATGGAGGTGGCCGAAATGTCCACACAATCACCAGTACATCGCAATCGGGTCCTGACTTTAATTCGGTCTTATTATCCGAATTTAAGTGTGACGGACCGCAAGATTGCTGACTATATTATTGCCGACCCAATTAAAACGGCGGCTCAGTCGATTTCAGACTTGGCTGCCGCGGTTGGCGTTTCAACGGCCACGGTTTCACGGTTTGTCAAACGGATTAGTTTTAGTAGCTTCCGTGACTTCTCACGTGAACTAACGGCGGCCGAACCGATTGAACAAACTAATGCGGAAGCTTTTCAAGATGTCGAAAAACAAACGACTTTCAAAGGAATTGCGGAATCAACATTCAATAGTATTCGTAGTTCGCTAGATCAGACAAGTCAGGTAATGACGGAAGCAGATCTCAAGCGGGCGGTGGAATTATTGCTAAATGCTCGCTCGATTGGCTTTTATGGCCTCGGGGGCTCCGCAGTCGCTGCCTTAGATGGGTATCATAAGTTTGTGCGCACCGGTATTCCGTGTGCCCATAATAGTGACTATGATATGCAACTGATGCAAGCGGCTCAGATGAATGCCAGCGACGTGGCAGTGGTTATCTCACATACCGGGCGTAATCAGCAAACACTACAAGTGCTAGCCACCCTGACTTCACAAAGTGTGCCAGTGATCGCGTTAACTAGCTTCGGTAACTCGCCCCTGGCTAAGGACAGTACCGTTGCCTTTATTTCAGTTGCAGAAGAAATTAATTATCGTTCGGAAGGGCTGACTTCGTTGATTGCCCAGATGAGTATTATCGATAGTCTCTTCTTGATGACTGCTGTTCATGGCAATATCGAAATGGCAGAAAGTCTTGGCCGGGTTCGCGAGGCCATTAGTCAAACACGAACGGAGCTTTAAAGCTGTAGGCAAAGGATTGATGAGATGACAAAGCGGCAACATTATCGACCAGTATACGCAAAAACGCGGTGGGCGCGGTGGCGTTATCGACTGGGCTGGTTATTAGTTCTATTAGTAATCATTGGCAGCGTTTGGGGCGGCTTGGCTTGGTTACGTTGGCGTAGTGACGCTGTCGTGAGTGGGTTTGATGTCCGTGGGGTTGCTGTGTCACAAAATGACGGTTATTTAGATTTTGCGGCCTTGCAAAATGATGGGCTCAAGTTTGTCTATTTACACGCTACTCAAGGAGCTAGTTATACGGATGATAACTTTGCAAGCAATTATGAACGAATCGTCGGCACAAGTTTAGGTGTTGGCGTAATCCATACGTTTAGTTTTTCATCGACTGCTGCGGCCCAAGCGGCCTATTTCGAGAAAACGGTCGGGGATAGCATCGGCAATTTACCAATTGCGATTCAAGTGCAATACTACGGTGACTACACGGACCAGACGATTGCGGTTCGAAAAAGTCGTGCCAAGCTTAAGGCATTAGTGACCACGTTGACCCAGGATTATAATCGCTCCTGCGTCGTATGGTCAACGCCCGCAGTTGCCAAGCAGATCGTTAAGCCCGCACTAAAAGACACTGACTTATGGCTGGACACGGCGAAGACCCACCAACAGGGACGACGAGTGATGTTTATGCATTATTCCGATCGCGCCGTTTACCGCCAGAACGGGACTCGTCAAGAGTTCGCTGGAATTCTATTCAACGGTAGTGTGACAGCGTACAATAAAGTTGTGGCGCAGGGCTTAAATTAAGGCCTAATCCTTGAATAACTTATTTCGCAAATTAAATTAACAGCTTATTAGCTGCTAGGCTGACTAAAAATAAGTCGCAAGTTCAAGACTCTTCTTGAACTTGCGACTTATTTTGATGGCGACCTATTAAAATCCTTAGGACGTCACTAGCGTCATTAGGTATTTGGCGATAAGATGACATAACTGCGATCATCGGCTTCGTCAAAGAGGGTTACAGGTCGTTGCTCATTAGCCCGCACCTCAAGGTGAAATCCATATTGATCAAGTAAGACGAGCGCACTCGATGAGATGGATTCGACGGTGGCTGGTACCGAGCGCCCGTCGATGCGAATCATCATGTTGGGATCAATCTCCAACGTGTGGTCCCGGTGATGCGCCTCATCACGATATGTCCAAGTTCCCGCGTAGAAAACCGCTAAGTCACCGTCAGCAATCGTACTAGGGTGCCGTTTGTGGAGTAGTGTACTAGAAAGTCCTGCAAGTAATGATAAACCAAATAATATTGCGCCACGCCGCTTCACTGGATCAACCTTCTTTCTGAATAAATCTATAGTTAAAATATACCACTAAAACGGCGTTAACGTCACGTAATAAGTGGATTCTTATTAAAGCCTTTATGTCACTGTTACCTGCGGGTAATGAACGTAATATTTTATCAATTTCGGAAGGGCGGTAACTAATTTTTTTGAATTAATTTGTGTTCTGATTGGAAATTACTGGGTGAGTGTGTTAATCTATATAATGTGATTGGCATTTATGTGAAGTTTTAAAGTATCATTTAATTGTGTTACCGTAAATTCTTTATAGGTGTTAATAACATGTGTTAGTTACTTTTTATTTTTATATCCTAGGAGGATTTAGTTCATGAAAAATGGTACTGTAAAATGGTTCAATGCTGATAAGGGTTATGGCTTTATTACTGGTGAAGATGGCAACGATGTATTCGTTCACTTCTCAGCTATCCAAACTGACGGTTTCAAGACCTTAGAAGAAGGCCAAAAAGTTACTTTTGATGAAGAATCAAGCGATCGTGGCCCACAAGCTGCTAACGTTGTTCCTCAATAAGTTTAGCTTTTAAAAGGGCTGCCCGTGTGGCGGCTCTTTTTTTATGCGCAAAATAGCGGGTGACTTTTGATCCTTATGGCCCAACTTAACGGCGAAAACTGGTAAAATAGAATTATAAACTAAACGCACGAGTAAGCGCCACCAATCACGACTGGTTGACTAGCGCCGTTGAGAGGAGTCAAATCGATGTTAAAATTAGGAATTATCGGAACGAATTGGATTACGCAACAATTTATTGATGCTGCCGCTGCCTCTGGTGAATGGCAATTGACGAGTGTTTATTCCCGCCATGCTGAGACCGCGCAGGCTTTTGCCGCCAAGAATCATGCCGATGAGACTTTTACGGATTTAGATGCATTTTTCAGTCGGGGTAGTTTTGATACGGTCTACATTGCATCACCAAACAGTCTGCATTTTGCCCAGGCTAAACAAGCAATCGCCTATGGTAAGCACGTCATCGTCGAGAAGCCAGCCGTGGCGAACCAACAAGAATTTGAACAGTTAGATGCCGTTTTAAAGGCTCACCCTGATGTCCTATTATTTGAAGCAGCACGCCAGATTCACGAAGTTAATTTCCAACGCGTCAAGGATCAGATTAAAAAGTTATCCTTAGTTCAGGGGGCGACGTTGACTTACATGAAGTACTCGTCACGGTATGACGCCGTCTTGGCTGGTGAAGAACCGAATATCTTCTCGTTGAACTTTGCCGGTGGGGCGCTTCAGGATTTAGGCGTGTACCTGGCCTACGATGCGGTCGGCTGGTTCGGCATGCCGGAAGAGGTGGCTTACTACCCAACCTTGATTCGAACGGGCGTTGACGGTAAGGGTGTGGCTATTTTACGCTACGCTGACTTTACGGTGACCTTGAACGTTGGTAAGACTAGTAATTCGTTCTTGCCATCTGAAATCAACGGTCTGCGCGACGCTATTGTGATGGATAATCCTGCTGAACTTGGACAAATCACTTATCAAGATAAGGATGGTCAGGAGCATGCGATTGGGGCGCAACCCGATACCAATCCAATGCTGGCCGAGGCGCGCGACTTCGCAACCGTTATCAATGACCCAAGCAATCACCAGACGGAATACTTAGCTTGGCGGCAACTTAGTCGAAATGTTAATAAACTATTATTTAATTTGCGGCAGTCAGGGCACCTATATTTTACGGGTGAAGCCCCTGATACCGATAAATAGAAATGAGGCACTATGTTAGACGTATTTAAAACTAAATTTGCGGCGGCGGGGTTCACCGAGTTGTCGCCGATTCAAACGGCAGTGGCCGAGCCACTTGCAGCTGGTCAATCGGTGTTAGGACTCGCACCAACGGGGTCTGGTAAGACCCTAGCGTTTACGTGGCCAATGCTCGAAGCGTTGCGGGTCGGAGAAGGCACGCAGGCACTGATCTTAGCGCCATCACAAGAACTCGCAATGCAAACAACCAACGTGGTGCGCGAGTGGGGCCAGTTGATCGATGCCAAAGTCCTCGCGATTACCGGGGGAGCTAACGTTAAGCGGCAGATGGAAAAGCTCAAAAAGCATCCTGAAGTAATTGTTGGGACGCCGGGGCGGATTACTAACCTGATTGCGGATGGTAAGATCAAGCTTGGGCATTTGAAGATGATGATCGTCGACGAAGCCGATGAATTACTGACAGATGAAACCTTGGATCAGATTCGTGAAATTCTCGACGCTACATTTGCTGAAACGTTACAATTAGGCTTCTTCTCAGCAACCGAAACTAAAATTTTAGATGAGTTGCCACGCTGGTTTGGTCAGCATGTTGAAAAAATCGATGTGCGGGCCATTGATCAGACCCAGGGGGTGGTTCGGCACCGGACGATGCAAGTGGGTAATCGGCACCGGGTGGACTTACTGAAACGGATTAGTCGTGTTGACCATATGCGGGCCCTCGTTTTCTTCAATAAGATGCAGGAACTCCAACATGTCGCCTTAGAATTACGACACCAGCACGTGAGTTACGTTGCCTTGACCAGTAATCAACGTCAGGTTGAACGTGAAAAAGCGTTGCGGTTATTCCGGCAAGGCAAAGTCGGGCTGTTGTTGACCACTGATTTGGCGGCTCGGGGTCTAGACGTGCCTGAATTGCCAGCTGTGATCAACTATCAGCTACCTAAAGATGTCACGACTTATATTCACCGGAGTGGTCGGACAGGCCGCATGGGTGCTGATGGACTAGTCTTGACGTTCGGTGACGACCATGATGTCCGCGACTTTAAGAAGCTGATGGCGACGACCGACTATGAAATCAAGCCGGGTTACTTGGTTGATTATCATATTGTTGATACGAAACCAGATAAAGTTGTTCCACCGTTAACGTTCGACCATCCAGAAACGGCTGGCAACGCGGCTAACGGTCGGCACCGGGTCGTGAGTGCTGGTCACCCAGATGAGGTTAAACGAGTGGAGACGAGCCGGAAGCGGCCCGCTGCAGCAACACCTAAAAAGAATAAGGGTCACAATAAACATTCTAAGAAAAAAGGGATGCGCAAGAAAAATCGTGATCGCTTTAGCAATCAGTAATTGCCAAAATGCACAATCCGTGAGATGATATTTTACGGATTGTTAATGGCCTCATAGCACAACTGGATAGGGCACCCGCCTCCTAAGCGGTTGATCCCGGTTCGAGTCCGGGTGGGGTCAGTTGAATATTAGAAAGCACCGTTTCAGGGCAGCGTTTTAGTGACGTTACCTTGAAACGGTGCTTTGGTTTTAAGTAGCCACAAATGATATGAAATCGAAATGAATACTGTATTAGTCTAAACGCCCGCTACCAGTCCAAATGACTAGTAGCGGGCGTTGCGATTAACGAATGACGATGACGTTGCAAGGGGCGTGATCCACGACGTAGCTGGTCGTTGAACCAACGGCTACGCGATGGGGCGAGTTGGTACCAGTGGCGCCGAGCACGATCAAGTCAATTTCGGGATGTTGCTTGGCATAGTCCTCAATGGTGTGTTTTGGAATCCCGTAGCTGATTTCAGTTTTTAAATTCGGTGCGGACGTGGTGGCGACGAATTGTTGTCGCTGCCGCATGGCATCCTTTGCGTGAGCGGCTTCCGCGTCTAGTAATTCAGATAGAACCGGGTCGAGTGCGGGGGTGTGGTAGGCGCTGTCATCCACCACGTAGAGCGCAGTCAGGTTTGCTTGGTGCCGCTGGGCAATGTTGACCGCTTCGGTAAAAGCGGCTTGTGCAGCATCGGAACTGTCAACGGGTACTAAAATATTTGTGTAACGGCTTGGCATTATAACCACCTCCAGTTATCTTTACGATAATTATAATGGATTAGTGTTGGGCAATAAAATTAAACGCACCTAGTGGGCAAGGTCGATGAACTAGCGTATATTATAGACAGTAAATTTCTTTTGGGGGTTAGGTATGTTAAAGCATGTACAGAACAGCCTATTGACCTTTGAACGGGTCGTTGAGCGGCAACGTTATTGGCGCGCCTTACGTGATACGTTGACGCTGCTTTTTCCATTCGCATTAGTTGGGGCGTACGTTAGTTTTATGAACCAGGCAATCTTTCAGCGCAATGGTTTTTTGAATCATATTTATTATCTCAGTCACTGGCTGCCGGGGTTTAAACATTTGGCAACTTACACGACGATGCTTAATCTGAGTATCAATGGCATCCTTGCCGTGATTGCGGCTTTTTCAGCCGCTAATTTTGTCGCGCGGAGTGCCCAGCGTGATAATCTGTTAGCGGGATTAACGGCGGCAATTAGTTTTATCATGCTTAATATCAATTATAATTTTTTTAGTACCCAGGGTCAGCCTGCTGGCAGTCGGTTTTTAGAAGATAATTTGGGAACTCAGGGCATCTTCCTCGCACTATTGGTGGGCCTGTTGACTGGTTGGTTGTTCAGTCATTTGACACGGGATCCACACATCCACCAGGAGATCGAGACCCAGACCCACTTGCTAGCGCGGGCACACGCGAACTGGTTACCGATAGTCGCTGCTTTGCTGGTGTTCAGTGCCATCGGGTATGGTATTAGTTTTGTCAGTAAAGGGGGATTAAACGGCCTGTTTTACGCGGTCTTCACCTTACCATTCAGTAATCCGGGGGCGTCGCTACTAGCGATAATTGGCGTGGCATCACTCAGCAATTTATACTGGTTAATTGGGATTATCGGTCCGGTTGACTTTAGTGGTAACAGTACTACGAGTACGGTTCAAAATTTGGAATATGCGTTGCAACACGGTTCGGCGTGGGGCGCACCAAATCCAGTAACGCTCCATACGTTATTTGATGCGTTTGCGAACGTAGGTGGTCCCGGAATGACGTTAGCGTTATTGATTGCAATTTTGTGGCGTTCACGTAACCGTAATTATCGAACAGTGGCCAAGACCAGTGCCTTGCCAGTACTGTTTAATATCAACCAACCGTTGCTCGTCGGCTTACCGATTGCTTATAGTCCGATTTTAGCGATTCCGTTTCTGTTAGCGCCACTGGCTAGCATGGTCATCACGTGGTGCGCGTTGAAGCTTCAATGGATACCGCCGGTCGTTTATCCGGTTGGTAGAACGATGCCAGGCTTCTTGACCGGTTGGCTGGGAACTGGTGGCGACTGGCGGGCCTTCATCGTTAGTCTGATCAATATAGCGGTGGCCACAGCAATCTACTTGCCATTTGTCTTACTGGCAAACCAGGTTGAGGAGGAGGCGAAGGCGGATGCTTAAACGATATTGGTGGCGGTGGCTTCTTGGAATCGGTTTGTTAGTCGGGATCTGTTGGCCGGCCTACACGTGGACTCAAGCGAATATCAAGACGCTGAAAAACACTGGTCGGACGCGGATGGCACCAGTTATTATGGTCCCCGGATCGAGTGCGTCACAGAACCGGTTTGATAGTTTGATTACCGAGTTGGGGAAGGAAACGCCGAAAAAACACAGTGTATTGAAGCTGACAGTTCAGACGGATGGGACAATTAAGTATAGTGGTTCGATTGCTGCTAATGATAATGAGCCGTTCATCGTGATTGGCTTCGCGAATAATCGTGATGGTAAAGCTAATATTGATAAGCAAGCTGTCTGGTTGAATACGGCATTCAAGGCGTTGGTCAAAACGTATCACTTTAATCACTTTTATGCGCTAGGTCATTCCAATGGTGGCCTCATTTGGACCCTCTTTTTAGAGCGCTATCTAAAGGAAAGTCCGAAGGTTCATATTGACCGGTTAATGACGATTGCCTCGCCGTACAATATGGAATCGACAAGTACGACCGCCAAGACGAGCATGTTCAAGGAACTTTACCGTTATCGGACTGGTTTGCCGGAATCGTTAACCGTTTACTCGATTGCGGGGACGGAAAACTATACCAGTGATGGGACGGTGCCGTATAACAGCGTTAACTACGGTAAGTACATCTTTCAAGATCAGGTCAAGCATTTTACGGAGATTACTGTAACGGGGGCGAATACGGCGCACTCCGATCTACCACAGAATAAGCAAATCGTCAGCCTGATTCGACAGTACTTACTGGCTGAAACGATGCCTGACAAGGTTCGTCAAAAAAACGCACAACGGGTACAAAATTAGTTACGTTGTGTGGCAGTGATACTGCTGTTAAGACAACACTGGTGAGCGATCTGGTTAAGAAAGTTATACATGCAGTGAATAGAACGACAAAAACGATTAGCGTCCCGTAACCGGGACGCTAATCGTTTTTTAGTTAGATTTGCAATAAATTAATGATGATGCCTGGCGTTGTGTGAGCGGGCTGACCGTTTCGAGTAGTGGTGCTTCGACGGCTTCGCCCGGTGCTTGACTCGCATTGTGACACGGGTTCCCCGAACTCGCAAGGCTTGTGCATTGGTTGCCGGCAGGGTCAGTAAACCGCCACAGACGACCAGGATGACGAGCACTGGTAATCCTCGGTGGATCGACATGATAGAACGCCCCCCTTAACTAAAATCCTTATTTAGTGTATAAGTAATTCGAGTCAGCGTCAACCTAAGGTCCGTTACTGACTTTACAAAACGTTAACGGCATATTAACGGATTATTCACAAAAAGCCGGCAAATTTGATTGTATTTTGCCAAGTTTTCCTTTATGGTGGGAGTAATATATAAAAGGGAGTTTGGCTAAATGAATATTGAAATCTTAAACTCAGCAATCCAAGACTTACATTTCCAAATCGTTTATGATCGTTCTGAAGACGATGACAATCCTGGTCAGGGGCAATTCAGCTATACGACCGCCAATCCAGATGTTAAGAAGACGTTTGGCGATGACGTTGTGCAGGCTCAATTACAAGTGACCTATAAAGAAGAAATGTTCGACTTATCCGCGACCGTTTTTGCGATTGTACGCCTAAGTGGTGAGATGGTGGGAATTATTGAACGTCAATCTGACAACAAATCAATTGAAGACGACGAACAAGAAATGTTGAACAATTTGAATGGTGCCATCATTCCAGCGTTGTCTGCCAAAGTCCGGGCCTATGCAGCATTATTGTCAACTGAAGCTAGCAACTTTGCCATCATGCCAGCTGACTTTGATGATAGCCAGCCCAATGATGCTGAATAAGCGTAATCCAAGAGCTTGTCAAACTGGCAAGCTTTTTTTGATGACTTAAGGAATGAGTTCTAGCGTTGTGTAACCGTTAACAAAGGTGCTATAATAATGATGGTCAGAGTTGACTAGGCAACTGCGGTTGCAATGACGAGGTCAGAAGGTCTGATTGGTGACTTCAGCAATTATTACTTTGATCCAGGCTTATCGGAATGGTTCAAAGCGGGGGTGACCGCAAGTCGGTCAGCACACATAGGGGCAGTGAATATTGACACATAGTTTGAGCCAAGCTGGTAAGTATCGTGGTGGCCAAGTTACGCTGTAATTTGGCCGCTATTTTTATCTTATTTTCAGCCGAACACTGCGACAAAAAATGAAAACTGTCGTGATGAAATCACTGTAAATTGTCACATGAAAGCGTATACTGACGGTGAGAGGGGTGAGTGTTATGTTTAAACCAATGGCATCTGTTTTTACGAACCATCAAATTGCGGGTCATTATCGGGCCATTGAGCGGGCGCAAAAGTGCGTGGTCCCATTTCATTTTGAGATTCAGGGACAGGAGTATCCAAAGCCAAAACCAGAACGTAACTGGTTACGGCGCTTATCGGGGACGTCGAGCGAAAAGTACGCAATGGTCGAACTGACCCCGACAAAGGTCGTTTTGTGGTCACCAGAAGGACGCAATCTGGGTGAAATGCCACTGAGTGCGGTGCGGCGAATTCAGATCGGTGCGATTCGGTGTCACGTAACGGAAGGACTCGACCCACGCCACGCATTTCGGGCGACGATCTTTGTGCTGACTGATAGCGGTAATTATTATTTTGCTAATTCTGATATGGAAGTTTTACCGGCGATTTGTAAGTTCGCCCATGAACATCAAGTGCCGGTAGAAGACCCACTGCGGTTGATTCCGCTTTTGAAGGTCGGCTGGCGGGTCGCGGCCGTGACGTTACATGAAACCTATGCGCAACTGGTTGCGCACACGGGTTATCCGGCTGATAAGGTTTAACTTAATTTTATGATTAATAATAATGAAAAACGGACTGTCGATAA
This sequence comes from Lactiplantibacillus sp. ME-2, assembly GCF_022549155.1. Classification (NCBI taxonomy): domain Bacteria; kingdom Bacillati; phylum Bacillota; class Bacilli; order Lactobacillales; family Lactobacillaceae; genus Lactiplantibacillus; species Lactiplantibacillus sp. ME-2. The sequence continues at coordinate 33,341 of NZ_JAKZEQ010000016.1, read as the reverse complement.
TGACGGGGACTGCTCCGAGTCAAGTAGACAGTTCAAATAATTAAAATAGCTATGCAGTTTTTAGAATGGCATGATTCCGAAATTCTTTCGGGGTCATGCCATTTAGTGTTTCTTGGCGACGCTTGTAGTTATACCAGTTAATACATTTTTCGATAAGTTGAACCATTTCTTCTCGATTTAATGCATGGTGAAAATTAAAGAACTCGGTCTTCATATGACTCCAGAAGCTTTCCATAGGACTGTTATCTCCAGGGGTTCCTGGACGCGACATACTATGCTTAACCCCATTGCTAGCTAGATGTTTGTTAAATACTCCAGATGTATAGCTTGATCCCTGATCTGAGTGTAAAACCGTTGGTTTTGCACCATTGCTTATTGCTAATGCCTTATCAAATGTTCGAGTCACCAAATCGGCTGTCTCAGTTTCTTCAATGTCCCAAGCAATGATACTGTGGTCGTTCAGGTCTTTAATTGCACTAAGTCTCAAACGTTCACTGAATTTCCAACCAAAACATAGCTCTGTACAATCAGTTACCCAGACCTGATTTGGCTTGTCTGGCTTAAAATTATGGCCTTCATCTGAAAGGAGGAGGTTATTGCTGATGTGCTCTTTCCGTTGAGCTTTTCGATCATGCTGTGCCACGCGAATTGAAGCCACGATACCATTTTCACGCATGATCCGGCGCATTTTTCCAGCACTAGTTCGATATGTTGTATCGCAATGAAGATTCATCATTAACCTTCGTACTCCAAGGGTATATTCGTTCTCCTCTTCAATAGTTTTGACGTACTTTAATATCTCTTTATCTTCCAGAGCACGTTTGCTTGGGGTTCGGTGTATCCATTTGTAATATGCAGCACGTGAGACTTTCATAAAACGACACATAAAACTAATCCCATAAACTTGGTTTGTATCAGGGTTCACCGTAGTTGCTAAAGTTTGGATTGTTTCGTAGATGTGTGATGAGTGGCATCCAACCTTTCCAATTCTTGGAGCTTTTTTTAGAACTGCATTCTCTGTCGATAAATGTTCAATTCGGGCCTTTAGACGCTTGACCTCCAGGTCACGCTTCTCGTTATCTGTAAGCTGGTCATGCACAGTCTTTCCCTTACCACGACGATCGACAAGGGCTTCTGGTCCACCTTGTTTAAACTTCCGAGTCCACGAGTAAACCTGACCATATGACACGTTGTACTTATTCATGGCGCGTGAGTAATCCATATCGTTTGCTATAATCCATTGAACAATTTCTACACGTTCCAGCTGGGTTGTTTTCCGACCATCTTTCACTTGTTTCACACTCCTAGTGGTGAGTTGTTTACCACTAGTATACTGATGAACCCATTGATAGATAGTACTAACGTTAGGAATATTATATTTATCGCATAATCGAGGATAAGAACTGTGTCCTTCTAGGTACTCCAGAACTATTTTTAATTTCAATTCACTTGGATACTTTCCCATGAGTCGATGCCGCAGGCCATCGATCCCTTGTAATCCATAACGCTTTACCCATCGGCTTACTTGACTATGTTCAACTCCATATTTTCTTTGAACGGCATTAGGAGCCATTCCCTGAGTAACTAGACCAATGTAAAACAACTTCTCTTTAATCGTATAGCGAGAACCTTTTCTGCCCATAGGAAAACTCCTCCTTAGGTAGGCAAGCTTTGATTATTTGCTTGTCTACCCAAAGAGGAGTATATCCGACCAATCCGTTTTTTTGATGCGATTAAATGTAGTTGGCTTAAACTAAGCCTTGCGCTAACATGGCGTCAGCAACTTTTGTGAAGCCAGCAATGTTAGCACCACTCAGGTAATCACCGCTAACGTGGTATTCGTCGGCAGCGGCAACGGAGTGTGCAAAGATATCTTGCATGATTTGCTTGAGGCGATTATCGACTTCTTCAAAAGTCCAGCTCAAACGCATACTATTTTGGCTCATTTCAAGGGCGGAAACGGCAACGCCACCAGCATTGGCAGCTTTGGCCGGACCATATAGCAAGCTGGCAGCTTGGTATGCCGCAATGGCTTCTGGACTGCTAGGCATGTTAGCCCCTTCGGCAACGACCTTGGCACCATTGGCAATCAAGTTCTTGGCTTGATCACCGCTGATTTCGTTTTGGGTGGCGCAAGGTAACGCGATATCATAAGCTACTTGGGCGTCCCAGACGGAACCTTCGTAATAGCTGGCACTGGCCACACGGTCGGCGTAGTCCTTGATGCGACCGCGTTCAACTTCTTTGATCTGCTTAACGATCTTAAAGTCGATACCGTTTTCGTCAATAACGTAACCGTTTGAGTCGGAGCAGGTAATCACCTTGCCGCCGAGTTCTTCAACTTTTTGAATCGCGTAGATGGCGACATTACCAGCACCGGAAATGGCAACGCGTTGACCAGGGAAGGAAAGCTGGTTGGCCTTGAGCATTTCATTGGTGTAGTAGGCGAGACCATAACCGGTGGCTTCAGTCCGGGCTAACGAACCGCCATAGGTCAGTCCTTTACCGGTGAGCACGCCGCGGTCAGTGCCCCGGAGTCGCTTGTATTGGCCGTATAAGAAGCCAATCTCGCGGCCACCAACACCGATATCACCAGCAGGAACGTCAGTATCGAGACCAATGTACTTGCTCAGTTCGGTCATGAAACTCTGACAGAAGCGCATAATTTCGTTGTCTGACTTGCCCTTAGGGTCGAAATCAGCGCCCCCTTTACCACCGCCGATTGGCAGTCCGGTCAGGGCATTTTTGAAGATCTGTTCAAAGCCCAAGAATTTGACGATACTCAGGTTAACGGATGGGTGTAACCGTAAGCCGCCCTTGTAAGGACCGATTGCTGAGTTAAATTGTACTCGGAACCCACGGTTGACTCGTGCATGACCAGCATCGTCGAGCCAAGGAACCCGGAATTGAATAATCCGTTCTGGTTCGGTCAAACGTTCCAAAATATTGGCTTCGATATATTCTGGATGTTGTTCGAGGACTGGCGTGATCGTTTTGAAGACGTCGTTGATGGCCTCTAAAAATTCGGTTTGGTTCGGATCACGGTGTTCAATGACTTGGTAAACATGTTGGACATAATCGGTTGCTTGACTCAATATGATCATCCTTCCTTGAATAAGTTAACTATAATCTTCATTTTAATGGTCACGTTCGGAAATTGCACGAGTTAAATTAACTAAATTTTGATGAATTTTTAGTGATTGTGGTAAAACCGTGCTGTTGATAGCGCTTGCGATTTGGTTCGGCGGACTAACAATAATTCGCATTTTAATGCAAAGTCAGAAGCGAGGGCGTATGCTTGGGGCAATTAAATAGTAGTCAAGTCAGATTTGACGGGCGACTCATCAGAAACAGGGGGGATCATGATGAACAAACGGCGTTGGTTATTAAGTTTATTGCCAATCTTACTGGGGTTGATTGGCGTGGGTGTGTGGGGATCACAGCAATTAGGTCAAGGAGCACAGCAAGTGACACCAAAGACAATTAAAGTCCAGCAGGCAGCGTCAAAAATCAAATCCGCGACGAAAAAGCAAACGACGACTAAGCCTAAAGTGAAGCCCGGCCAGCTTACTGAGGCCCAGGCAATCAAGCAAATCGATCAGTTGATCAAAAGTCATCATATTATGGGGACACTATTACTGACCACGAACGGTCCGGCGGGGGTCCGGGTTCGAACGTATGGTTATGCGGATGATGCCAATCAAGTCCGCAATACTGCGACGGAGGCTTATCCATTAGCGTCATTACAAAAAGCTGTGACTGGCGTGATGATTCAAAAACTGATCAATCAGGGTAAGTTGAGTCTGACGACGAAGCTGAGTCACTTTTATCCGGAAATTCCGTACGCCAACCAGATTACGATGCGTGAACTATTAGACCATCGTTCCGGTATTCGGATGACTGAGATCACACCAAAGACGATTTTACCAACGGAGACGGCGCGGCTGAACTTTACACTGCAACATTTACGGTCGACGAATAATCATGCTTATGCCTATTCCAACGCGAACTTTACCCTATTGGCAGGGGTCATTCGCAAAGTGACGCATAAGTCCTATCAGGCGTCATTGACTAATGACATCATTCGGCCATTGGGATTAAAACATACCTATGAATATAACGATATTCCGGGCAATGTGATCAATCCGACTTCGTATCGTTTGGCTAATGGGTTTGGTCAGAGTGGCATCATTTCGAAACCGTTACAATCTAGTGAATTAGGCTGTGGTAGTCTATATATGAGTGTGGGGGATTATTATAAATTTATGTATGGGCTTCAAAGCGGCCAGCTAGTTGGCGAAGCCGGTTTAAAGTCACTTGCGGATAATTTTCAAATTAAATATTCGGCAGGCGTTTATTACCAGGCAGGCCAGTTGATTCGAGTGGGTGGCAATGACAATAATTTTCATAGCTACTATATGGGGTCACGAAATGCCAAAGTCGCCTTAGTCTTATTTGAAAATCAGGGTGTTTTTGGTGGTGACAACCAGGTAGCGTATAAGATTCGTGATATTTTATTGAAGACGGTACCTTTTTAGAAACGGTACGGGCTAAACATCATCTTAATTGCAGGAGAACGTGTGCCTGCAATCAAGGTGGTGTTTTTGCTTACCCGTCCGTTTGGCTGAATCCTTGAAAATAACTAAACTTTTACTCGAAATGATGGCGCCACGACGTAACTAACGCTATGATGAGATTAGAAACTAAATGATGCAGGTGAAAGTTAATGACAAAACCAATTAAGGTAATGACGATTTTCGGCACGCGGCCAGAAGCAATTAAGATGGCGCCCATCGTGTTGCAGTTGCAGCAACAGCCACAATTTGAACCGGTAACGGTGGTGACGGCTCAACACCGCGAGATGTTAGACCAGGTGCTCACGATTTTTCACATTACGCCGGACTATGATTTGAATATCATGAAGCCTAATCAGACGTTAGCTGGTATCACCAGCCGGGTACTGACGAAGCTAGATGCAATTATGGATACAGTCAAGCCTGATATCGTGCTGGTGCATGGCGATACAACCACGACGTTTGCAGCTAGTGTGAGTGCTTTCTATCATCAAATCCCAGTCGGACACGTGGAAGCGGGGTTGCGGACATGGCAGAAGTACTCGCCATATCCTGAAGAGATGAATCGGCAGCTGACCGACGTGCTGGCCGACATGTACTTTGCACCGACCGAATTAAGTCGGCAGAATCTATTGAAGGAAAACCATCCGGATACGGCCATCACGGTAACGGGCAATACGGCCATCGATGCCCTAAAACAGACGGTTTCGATGGACTATCAACACGCTGCGCTTGATTTGATTCAGCCTGGGCACCGGATGATCTTACTCACGATGCATCGGCGTGAGAATCAGGGCGCCCCGATGGAAGCGGTCTTTGTCGCCATCAAACGAGTGGTTGCTCAGCATCCCGATGTCGAAGTGGTCTACCCAGTACACTTGAGTCCGGCAGTGCAGACAGTCGCTAAACGTATCCTCGGCCATACCGATCGCATTCACCTCATTGACCCGCTCGACGTGCTTGATTTCCACAACATGGCGGCGCGCAGTTACTTCATTATGACGGATTCGGGTGGGGTGCAGGAAGAAGCCCCGTCACTGAATAAACCGGTGCTCGTATTGCGTGATACTACTGAACGACCGGAAGGGGTCACCGCGGGGACGTTACGATTAGTCGGCACTGATGGTCAGCAGGTTGCGGCAGCGATGACCAGCCTGTTAGATGATTCCGCAGCGTACCAACGGATGGCAGACGCTAAAAATCCTTATGGCGATGGTCATGCTGCGGAATACATCTTACAAGCGATTATGAAAAAAATTGGTACACATTAAAATTATTTACATTTTTGTATAAACAGTGTAATATTAAGCACTGACATAGTGATAAAAATTTTCACTTCTCCTGTAAAGATGTGAAATTAGTGAAGTAGCCGGAGATGGATGCCGCGGGGGTATCAATACCGGTTATTTTTTTGCGTTAAAATCTAGATGGCCCGGTACTACTGAGTGTCTAGGCAGCTACTTGATTTTGTCAAAGTGGCTGACGGCTGGGATATAAGCGGATTTTACTCGTCAGTGGTCAGGTATTGCCATCAATTGATCTGATTGGACCGACTAGTCTATTCGCTGAAAGCACTAATCCTAGTATAAAAGGTGTTTCCCGCGGCATTCCATTGTATAATTGTAAATACTATAAGTGAGCGTTGAGGATAAATGAATGAATTTAAAAGCCCGTTACCCTAAAATTGCGAAAAGCCTGGAAATTATTATTCGGCGGTATGGACAAGCCAATGTCAGCAATAATGCGATTGTGCTGGCCTACTACGCGTTAATGTCGATTGCCCCGATTATCTTGATTGCCGGAAACCTCATTGCCCGGTTCGATTTGAAGTCTGGGCAGATTTTAGCGTACGCTCAGGAAGTCATTCCTAGTAACGTCTACCAGACGTTTAAGCCGATTTTAGTTTCATTCCTGTCTAGTGGCAGCAGTAGTAGTTTGTCAATTGGGATTTTGGTGACAGTCTGGTCGGCGTCTAAAATTATTGCTGCGATTCGCAGGAGTCTAAATGAGGCGTACGGGGTTACAGATGCCCAAAATGCCGTTTGGACGCGAATTATTGCCTTTTTCTTAACGTTGGGACTATTACTCCTAATCGTAGGGCTGGCGATTTTCTTCACGTTGAGTCAGTTGATTCTAGATGTGATCTTGAATTTAACGAACCTCACGCGTGCAATCATTCCGAATTGGATTAATCAGTTGTTGGAAAACAAAAACTTGATTACCTTTGTTGGGATGTTCGTCGTCGCCATGTTGTTGTATTACTTTGTACCGAACGCCAAGGTGAAATTGCGTTACATTTGGACGGGGGCGTTAGTCACGACGATTGGCTGGATCGTGATCTCGCAAGGATTCCGGGTATACATCGAATTATTTGCTAAACGGATTACGACTTACCAAACGATTGGGAGTTTAATTGTACTGATGTTCTGGTTGAACTTTTCCGGGATTCTCTTGATGTTTGGTGGCGTCGTCAATGCGTCGGTGCAGGAATGGTTTGAGCATAAGATTGAGCCAAAGTCTCCACGGATGATTCGTCGCATTCGGCGACAATTCTTCAAACGCAAAAAAACGACTAAAAAAGAATAATCAGAACCTTTTAATTGAATCCGAACGTTTAATCCTGTAAAATCAAAACTTTTTGCGATTTACATATTAAACGATTCGGATTTTGTGTATAATGGTGTTCGTGTGAAAAAAGTGCCGGTGCTTTCTGAAAGTAAGTGGCGTCTATTTCAAAATAAACAGGCGTAACAACGCCACAGGAGGAGAAAGATAGTGATTCATCAGCTTTTGGCAGAGTTCATGGGAACCGCCTTGATGATTATTTTTGGTGTCGGTGTACATTGTAGTGAGGTTTTAAAGGGGACCAAGTATCGCGGTTCCGGCCATATCTTCGCAATTACAACATGGGGTTTTGGGATTACAATTGCCCTCTTCATTTTCGGCAATGTCTGCATTAACCCGGCCATGGTATTAGCCCAATGTATTTTAGGGAACCTTTCATGGTCATTGTTTATCCCGTATTCAGTTGCAGAAGTTTTGGGTGGGGTCGTTGGTGCCGTGATCGTCTGGATCATGTACGCGGACCATTTTGCCGCTTCTGCTGATGAGATTTCCCCAATTACGATTCGGAACTTATTCTCAACCGCACCCGCTGTGCGGAACTTACCACGGAACTTCTTCGTCGAATTCTTCGATACATTTATTTTTATTTCTGGGATTTTAGCTATTTCTGAAGTGAAGACGCCGGGGATCGTGCCGATTGGTGTTGGGCTCTTAGTCTGGGCCATTGGGATGGGTCTAGGTGGCCCAACTGGATTCGCCATGAACCTTGCACGGGACATGGGTCCACGGATCGCCCACGCCATCTTACCAATTAAGAACAAGGCTGACAGCGACTGGCAATACGGGATCATTGTTCCTGGGATTGCACCTTTCGTTGGGGCTGCTTGTGCGGCGTTGTTTATGCATGGGTTCTTTGGGATTGGGTAGATAATAAGCCATAAATTACAGGAAAAGCGACCATCTCTTGAGATGGTCGCTTTTTAACACTGTTAAAACGATAATCTTATAATTAGCCTTTTACATTCAGTTATTTTTGATATAATGATTTGATGAGACTTTATATACTTGGAGGAAAATAAATTGAGTAAGTATGATTATCTGGTTGTTGGCGCCGGACTATTTGGTGCTGTTTTTGCCCATGAGGCGGCTTTGCGTGGTAAACATGTTAAAGTGATTGAAAAACGGAACCATATCGCTGGTAATATTTATACAAAAGAAGTCGATGGGATTCAAGTACATCAATATGGTGCTCATATTTTTCATACTTCAGACAAGCAAATTTGGGAGTATGTTAATCAATTTGCCGAATTTAATCGTTATACAAACAGCCCAGTCGCAAATTATAAAGGACATATGTATAACTTACCCTTCAATATGAATACGTTTAGTGAATTGTGGGGAGTTCGGACACCTGCAGAAGCACAGGCAAAGATTCAGGAGCAAAAGGATGCCGCACAATTGAGTGGCGAACCTAAAAACCTTGAAGAACAGGCTATCTCATTAATTGGTACTGACATTTACGAAAAGCTAATTAAAGGTTATACCGAAAAACAATGGGGACAAAAGGCAACTGATTTGCCGGCATTTATTATTCGGCGGTTACCAGTTCGCTACACTTACGATAATAATTACTTCAATGATACTTATCAAGGGATTCCTATTGGTGGTTATACTCAAATCGTCGAAAAAATGCTGGATCATCCAGAAATCGATGTCGAGACTGGGGTCGACTTCTTTACTCACAAAGACCAGTATCTAGCTGACTATCCAAAGATTGTATTTACTGGAATGATTGACCAATACTTCGATTATCAACTAGGTGAACTAGAATATCGTTCACTTCGTTTTGAAACCGAAGAACGCGATGTCGACAATTACCAGGGCAATGCCGTCATCAATTATACGGATGCAGAAACGCCGTATACTCGAATCATCGAACATAAGCATTTTGAATTTGGCAAAGGTGACAAGGGTAAGACAATTATTACTCGTGAATATCCAGCTAACTGGAAACGCAGAGACGAACCATATTATCCAGTTAATAATACTCGCAATAACACGTTGTATAAGCAATACGCTGAACTTGCAAAGCAGGAGGGCAACGTGATTTTTGGTGGGCGCTTAGGACAATATCGGTACTATGATATGCATCAAGTTATTCACGCTGCATTAGTGACAGTTAAACAAGAGGTGTAATAAGTATAATATGGCTTTAATTAGGTTTAATGATTTGGTAAGGAGTTAACATAAAATGAAAGTTGTTCGTAATTATCTTTATAATGCTGGTTATCAATTATTAAATCTAATTGTACCCTTTATCACCGTTCCATATATTGCCCGTGTTTTAGGTCCTGAAGGCGTGGGAATCAATTCGTATACTAATTCAATTATTACGTATTTTTTGCTGATTGGGACACTTGGAATTACGGTTTACGGAAATCGTGAGATTGCTTATCATCGTGATAATGTGAATGAGCGGTCTAAGATTTTCTGGGAAATAGAACTTTTGCAGTTGATGACAATTGTGTTTGCATATATTTTATTTCTTGGCTTTGATTTTTTCCAAACTAAATATCGAACGTATTTTTTGCTTCAATCGTTATGGATAGTTGCTGGTGCATTTGATATTTCTTGGCTGTTTATGGGAATGGAAGACTTTAAGAAGACAGTTTTAAGAAATACTTTGGTTAAACTGGTTTCACTGGCGGCTATTTTTATGTTTGTGAAAAATGCTGGTGACGTTGGTGTTTATATATTTATCCTTGGTATTGCTCAAGTTCTTGGAAACCTTACATTGTGGCCGTATTTGCCAAGGGTCGTTAATTTTCCTAAATTTTCTAATCTGAATATTTGGCGTCATTTGGGACCAACTACAATGTTGTTTATTCCACAAATTGCTACCCAAGTTTATTTGCAATTAAACAAGACGATGCTGGGTCAGTTTGACTCAGTTGTTGCGTCGGGCTATTATGATTACGCTGATAAGCTAGTCAAGATGGCGTTGGCTGTTATTACAGCAACGGGAACTGTTATGCTTCCGCATATGTCAAACTTGGCGGCGAAAGGCGATATGAAACGTTTCGATAATGCTTTGTATAAATCTTTTAGTTTTGTAAGCTTTTTGGCAGTTCCACTGGCTTTTGGTATCGCTGCTGTTGCAACGACATTAGCACCATGGTATTACGGTGATGAGTTTTCGGTTGTTGGTCAATTAATAATTATTGAAGCACCGGTTGCAGTCTTGATCGGGTGGAGTAATGTAATTGGCCTGCAGTACTTAATGCCGCTAAAGCGAGTTAAAGACTATACAAAGTCAGTAACTTATGGTGCTGTAATTAATATTTTAATTAACGTCCCACTGATTCTAACTATGGGAGCGGGGGGAGCTACTCTAGCAACTGTAATTGCTGAAGTGGCGGTAACTGGTTATCAGTTTTGGGTTGTAAGGCATAATATTCATTTTGGAAGACTATTCAAAGATACAGAAAAGTATTTCATTGCTGCAATTGTAATGTTTGTAGTTGTATATGCTTTGAATGGAAGAATGATTATCTCAATAGGTAGTTTGATTGGGCAGATTGTTGAAGGTATTCTGGTTTATATAGGAATCTTGATGGTCTTGAATACCGACATTTTGACGGATGGATTGCAACTTTTACGCAAAAAGCGATAACAATGAGATAAATTTATGAAGTAAGCGGGGACAATGAAGATGCAACGGCGAATAAAGCGAAGCGTTTATTATAGTGCGTTGATAATTATAAGTATTATTGTTGTGATAATGGTATGGCGCGCTAACCTAACAGGTACTGTGATTATTAATTCTGTGGATGAAAATGGAACCCCATTGATTGCTGCAAAAAAAATAATTGCGCCTGTAAATACGGTGCGACATATTAAAGCAACAAAAGTTTCAGGATACACACCTGAAAGTAAAGTTATAAATGCTTCTTTCAGTACTACAGGTAATAGTTATAATGTCGTTTATCAACCTAATAAGGATGATTCATTCCAACATTTAGTTAATGCTAATTATGTCGGGGTATCATCACAGGATGTGACGACAAATAGTTTAAAAAGCATCCAAGCTGTTCCTTTTGGTAATACGATGAATCGTTTGCGAGTAGTTTATGGCAGGAATGGACATGATTGGAAGACATTAAATGTTAATTATCCAAACTTGGAGATTCAAGATCCAAGTATTACTAAATATGGTCAGTACTGGTTTATTACTTATACTGGTGGTGTATTGCGTACTGCAGATTTTATGAGTTGGCAAAGTTTTAAACAGCCTGCAGCAAAAAAATATGGTCAACTGCAGTCTCCTTCATTGATACACAATCCTAAGAACAAACTATCCATGGTTTTTACAACGAGCCGTGGTCATGGTAAGCATAAGTCTTATGTTGCGCCGTTTAATTATGTTAGTGCAATGCCTGATTTGAAGAAGACACATCATTTAAAGGGGTTGGATGATGCATCCTCTGTCAGCATATATGGTAATCATGATAAATATTACGCTCTTTATACAACGGAAAAAAATGCAGGAACCATTTATATTTCAACTACCAATAAGCTAACTGGTAGGTTTAAGAAAGTGAAAACAATCAGACCTGAAAGCGGCACGTACTACTATGCCCCGTCGTTTATTTTGAATCAAAATGCTAAGGCTGTCGGAATAACATATAGTTCATACTATTATGATGAATCGAATAATCTGTCATATTCAAGAGCATTCTACCAAAATAACATTATGGAAAAAAATAAGGCTGTACAGATAAAAGGACAGTTTGTATTTCAGAAGGTCAGTGCAATACAAATTAAATAAAGAGGCAAAAAGGATTAGTGTGATATGAAAACAATTTTTAGTTTTTTGCATAGCAATCGTAATAATTGGGAGATATATTTATTTCCGATTGTTATTTGTCTGGCATTTTCCGCGTTATTTATTAATAATGACAATTATGTGTATACAACAGAAATTCAAATTGCAAGTGGGGCAGGCCAGAAACAGTTGAAACGGTTTGATACAACATCCATTTCAGTTTATCAAACGATGTTGAAAAATCCTGATATAATAGCATCTGCACAAAGAGCGTTGAAGAAGGATTACAACGTTGACATATCGCAAAAGCTGTTGGTTAAAAATATTACTACAACTCCGGTGCTATCTGGAAATACGTTTATAATCAAAGCATCAAATTCAAATCCAGAGCTTGCCATAGCAATGGGAAAACAAGTCACTAAAAGTTTGTTTTATGTCTTGAAATCATATATACCTTCAAAACAAGTTAGTATTACAAGTATGTCTACTTTAAAAAATGTAAAAAAAGTGAGTGTTTCCTTCGCGATTCTGATTTCAGTTATCTTAGGAAGTGCAATTGGCTTAAGCATTCAAATGTTGGCAGAATATAAGGCGCGAAATCATTCTTTTGAAAAGAGGCACAAATAATGGTCACTACGCAGCACAAAAATACAAGACCACATGTAGTTCCGTCCACTATTCTCTATTATTTAGGACTTGTTTTCTATGTCTTTTATTCTTTCTTACAAACGACTTTGTTCTCAACAATCTTGCCAAATGCTTTGTTCTCTCTTTGTAAATATGCCTGTCTTTTGCTCTTTATCTTAAGCATTGTAACTGCAAAACTTTCTAAGCAGCAGGTACTGGTTGTGTTGTGGGGAGCATTATTAGCAGTGCTTATCTTTCACAGTTCTAGTGATAGTTCAATCTTAATATTGATTGCATTTTTATTGAGTAGTATGAATGCGCATCTCTCGTTAGTTGTGAAAATATATTTTGTAGTCGCTGGTCTGCTTACAGTTGGTACTATCAGTGCTGCGTTGCTTGGAATTGTTGATAACTATTCCTATATTGTTAATGGATCTACAAGGTGGGCCTTCGGGTTCTTATACACTACTGATTTTGCAGCACATGTTTTTTATCTGTGTCTTGTATTCGCTTATCTTTTCCGTAAACGAATCAATATAGTATATTCTTTTATTCCGACAATTCTTGCATTAGTTGTTTTTTCTGCTACCAGAGCTAAATTAGACACAATTTTAATGTTTTTGATTACCTTATTTATGCTATTTTATAAATATTCTAATTTAAAGATGCTTAAAAGCAGGCGATTAGTGGTTTCGACAGTACCATTTGTTATGGCACTAGGGTCAATTTTGTTTTCATTCATTTTCAATCCTAATAATCAAATATTTACAACTTTTGACAAAATTCTAACTAATCGACTAGCAATGGGGCATTTAGCACTTTATGAATATCCCGTTAAGTTTTTTGGACAATATATCTCGCAAAATGGGAGTGGAGGATTGAGTTTTGAAACTGGTTTAACGTCCAAAGGAACCAATCTGGCATATTTTTTCATTGATTCCTCATATATTAAGATATTGCTGGGATTCGGGGTTGTGTTCTTCCTGATATATCTATATGGTTTAAGCCGTTCAATGTATGTAAATCTTGGCAAGGAAAATTACATGTTACCAATTATCCTGACAATCATTTGTATTTCGAGTGTGATTGATCAGCATATGCTGGAAGTAGCGTATAATCCTTTTCTAATTTGCATTATTACAACACAGTTTTGGGAACATGAAAGGTTGGCAGTTATTAAATGAAAAATGTATACATTATTGGTTCCAAGGGTATTCCGGCACAGTACGGAGGTTTTGAGACTTTTGTCGAGAATTTGACGGCGCTGCAAAAGGATGATCAAATTAAATATTTTGTGTCATGTTTAAGTGATAAGGAAAAAAACACATTTGAATATAATGGTGCGACTTGTTTTAACATAAAAGTACCCAATATTGGTTCTGGAAAAGCTATTTACTATGATGTTCAAGCGCTCAAGTGGGCAATAAACCACATTGAGAAGAACAATATTCAAAATGCGATTGTCTATATTTTGGCTTGCCGTATAGGGCCTTTTATAGCACCATATGTGAAAAAGTTACACCAATTGGGAGCTAAGTATTATTTGAACCCTGATGGTCATGAGTGGCTGCGTGCTAAGTGGAGCAAGCCTGTGCGCGAGTACTGGCGTTATTCTGAGAAATTAATGGTTAAGCACACTGATCTTGCGATTTGTGACAGTGTCAACATTGAGAAATATATTCGAAAGAGTTATGATCGACCGAATTTAAAAACCTGTTTTATTGCCTACGGTGCGACAATTAAGAATGAAAAGACTCAAATTAGTAATGATCGTCAGAAGTGGTTTGACGAGTTTAATCTACGCCCTAATGGTTATTATCTAATTGTGGGGCGGTTTGTTCCCGAGAATAATTATGAAGTGATGATTACTGAGTTTATGAAGAGTCATACTGAGAGGCCTCTGGTAATTGTTACCAACTATGCCGAAAATAAGTTTTATAAAGCTTTGCTGGCTAAAACTCATTTCGATGAAGATTCTCGTATCAAGTTTGTTGGCACAGTGTATGATTCTGAATTATTAGCAGCTATTCGCGAGAATGCTTTTGCTTATATTCATGGACATTCTGTGGGCGGCACAAATCCTTCACTTTTAGAAGCATTGGCATCAACACGTCTCAATTTACTTTTTGATGTTGGCTTCAATCACGAAGTGGGTGAGGACGGTGCAAAGTATTGGAATAAAACTGATGCTCCTTTGTCAGTTTTAATCAACCAAGTCGATAAATGGCGTGAGAGTACACTTGACGACATGGAAAAACGTGCAAAACAACGAATTATAGAAGGATATAATTGGGATAAAATTATTACTGATTACGAAAATGTCTTCTTAGGGGAATAAACTATGGAAAAAATTTTATTTTTACATGCTGGTGCTGAGTTGTATGGCGCTGATCGAATTCTGATTAATCTAGTTTCAGAGTTGGATCGAACAAAATATATGCCCATCGTTGTATTGCCAGTAGATGGCCCATTGGTTCGTGAACTGAAAAAGAATCATGTAGAAACACATGTGATCAGTTATCCAATTTTACGACGGAAATATTTTAATCCAAAGGGTATGTTATCCTTTGCGTTAGATTATCGACGTAGTTGCCGTGCCATCTATCAGTTGTTTTCTCAGGATGATATCAGTATTATCCATGTCAATACGCTGGCCGTTCTGGAGGGGATTTATCTCAAATCACTATTCAAGGCTAAATTAATTTGGCATGTGCATGAAATTATTACCAGTCCTAAAATTGCATACCAAGTAACGGCATTCTTAGCTGGAAAATTTGCTACAAAAATTGTGGCTGTGTCAGAGCAGGTAAAAAAACACTTAGTAGATTCCAAAAGAGTGTGTCCTGAACAAGTACGGGTAATTTATAACGGCATTGATACAAATAGATTCCGACCGCATGAGGTTCCTAATAGTTTGTATCAAGAATTTGGATTGAGTTCTGATAATCTGGTTGTGGGAATGATTGGCCGTTTGAATTCTTGGAAGGGGCAGCAAGCACTTTTGAATGCAATGATCCCTTTGTTGAAGGACAATGATAATTTACGCTTGGTTTTCGTTGGTGGTGTTTTTGAGGGTGAAACTCATTTTCGTGATGAACTTGCTGCTAAAATTCAGGCAAGTGGGGTTGCCTCACAAATTGTTCTAAAAGACTTTCGAACCGATATGCATGATGTTTATCAATTGTTTGATATTTTCTGTTTGCCAAGTACAAGTCCAGATCCATTACCAACTGTGGTTTTAGAGGCAATGGCCAGCGGAAAGCCGGTAGTGGGATTCAACCATGGTGGTGTTACCGAAATGGTTGTTGAAGGGTATAACGGCTACTTAGTTAAGCCGGTGGAAATTCAAGCGTTGACTAAAAGAATTAGTGACTTAATTGTTGATCCTGAGTTGATTAAAAAGATGGGATTGGCTTCTAGAGAGCGAGCAGTAAAAGATTTTTCACCAAATCAGTTTATCCAGAATTTTGAACACGTCTATGATAAATCATTGAGAGGAGATGTTTGATTGTATGGATAAAATTACCATCTTGATGTCAACATACAATGGTGAAAAGTATTTGACAGAGCAAATTGATTCTATTCTGGCACAAACATATTCCAATTGGGAGCTTGTCATTCGAGACGATGGTTCAAGTGATGGGACGGTTCAGATTGTAGATGATTACGTTGAACAAGAAGAACGAGTGCGGTGGTTTGACGAAAATGAAGCTTCTTCAGAGAATTTAGGACCTATGAAGAGTTTTTTCTTAATGCTTGAAACAGTCGAGTCTCCGTACTATATGTTCTGTGATCAGGACGATGTTTGGCTACCCCAAAAGATTGAAATCACATATCAAAAGATGCTGGAAATTGAAGTCCAAACGGCGCCGTGTTTGGTGCATACAAATCTTATTATAACTGATTCAGAGCTTCATGAGCTTGAAAAAGGAACTCGCGAGGCGAAGGATAGTATGCGCTCCCTACTCCTTACCAATGATATTGTTGGATGCACTGTTATGATCAATAAAAATTTAAGATTGTTTGCATTGAATGATCTGGATTCAGTGAGAGTGATGCATGATATGTGGTTGGGATTGCTAGCTGCGCAGTTTGGAGTGGTTTCTTATATTGGAACACCAAGCATGCTATACAGACAGCATACAGGAAATGTAGTTGGCAAGACGACTGGCGTATTGGCAAAGTTACGCATTCTCAACTCTAATGGTGAACGTCAAAGAATCCAGATGTCAATTAATGCAGCGAGTTCTTTAATTCGGTTGCATGGTAGTAGGCTCAATAATGAAGAATTAGCATATTTAGAGACAGTTAAAGGATTTGGGACGGAAAAGTTTACTAGGAATTTAATAGATATGTATCGTAATAAGGTTCATAAGAATAGTCAGGTTGCAACGATTGCATTAATCGTTAAACTTGCTATTAATCATAATCATTTGAAATAAATGATATAGGAGGAAGTAATAGTGAATGCAACGGTCTGCGCAATTGTTGTAACGTATAATCGCTCTGAATTACTAAAAAAATGTTTGAGTGCCATAAAGAATCAGTCGGTGGGTGTTACTCATATTGTAGTTATTGATAATCATAGTACTGATGCAACTGAAACAATAATGAAGTCTATGGCTTCTGACCAAGTTTTATACAATCGACTAGATGATAATTATGGTGGTGCTGGCGGTTTTAAGAGAGGCATTTCGTATGCTTTAGATAATACCCATGATCAATATTTTTGGATTATGGATGATGATACGATGCCAACAAGCACAGCATTAGAGAATCTATTACATGCGACACTATCGTTAAGTGATTTCGGATTTTTGACGGCTAATACACATTGGAAAGACTGTACCCCAATGAATGTGCCACCAATTGCTCAAAATTGGTCAGTTGCCGCTGATAAAGGCCTAATCAGAGTTCAAGAGGCTACGTTTGTATCATTATTCGTTGAAAGAAAGAAAGTTGAAAAAGTGGGTTTGCCATTTGAAGAATTTTTCATTTGGCACGATGACACCGAATTTACAACTCGATTGTCTAAACTTGCTCCTGGATATTTTGTCACCAAGGCACTGGTAGTTCATGAATCTGCAGGAAACAATGCACCATTAATATATACAGATTCTAGTAATCGTATCTCACGTTATTATTATTTGTATCGTAACGAAATGTATATTTGTAAAAAGCATAAGGGGTCGGCCGTAACACTGATGACATTTTTGAGAGACTTATTTGTTGGGATTAAAGTGCTAATCGTAGCCCCAGATCACCGAGCAAAGCGCTCTTTTACAGTGCTCAAAGGTACTTTTTCTGGCTTAGTATTTCGACCACGGGGTTAAACATTGAGACGAATAAAGTGGTGCCTTTTAGTGCTGATTATAATAGGTTCATTAGTTGCTCTGACCTATTTCTTTTTCTGGCCATCTTCAACGATCGAAATTGTTAGATTGGATGCGCTGGGTACCAAAATAATGTCTAATAAAGTTGTCAACGGAAAACTTGGCTTTCCGGTCAAAAAGCAGTCTTTAAAGCTAAAGGGGTATCAGCTTGTACATGGAGAAAAGTTGAGATTCAGACATGATAAGTACCGTGTTAAGATCGCATACAAGCCAATTAAGTCGACTTCTCAAGTGAAAAGTTCAGTCAGCCAAGCACGCTATGTTGGTGTAACGTTTCAAGTTTTAAATAATGGATTGAATAAACGATGCCAAAACTATCAAAATTTAAAGAGTGAAGAAGATCGGCTTCGTATTATCCTATCTGATGATGGCATTCACTGGAAAAGACTAGCAACTAATTATCCTAATGTAGCTGTTCGTGATCCATCTATTATTAAGATAGGATCAAAGTGGTGGATTGTATATACAAATGGCGCGATGTGGACTGAGAACTTCAGAACTTGGCACCATGTGTACTTAAATTACAATCCTAATAATCATTTTCAGAAAGTTTGGGCACCTGAGTTTTATCGGTTGAAGAATGGTCAACTATATGTAGTTGCTGCTTGCTCAACTGATGGTGTTCATTTCAATTTATATCGGTTCCAATTTGATAGTAAGCATGGATCTGTATCCATGCCCGAAGCATTAAATATCGGAAATACTGCGCACAATAATTTAATTGATCCGCATATTACGACCAGTCGGGATGGATATGTACTTTGGGCGAAGGACGAGACAAGGCATTATTTAGTTCGTGCCACTTCTAAGAATGGTGTTAAATTTACTCAGTTTAAACATATAGGGATAAAGATGAGTTCCAATTTGATTCCTGAAGGACCTACCACAATTGATGAGAATAGCCATACTGGGTTGCTGTTTTTTGATTTGTATAACGCAAGCGAAACATTTTCAGGTGTACATGTGGTTAAGTTCAGGAATGATGAGCTAACCACAAGTCCGATAAGAATCAGAAGTAGCTTTCTTGTTAGGCATTTTGGTGTGTACAGAAATAAATAAAGTGGGAGAAATTATGAGAAAAAGAGTTATGTGGATAGATATTGCACGGGGAATTGCGATGCTATCTGTGATAGTTGGACATTCACTATTTTACTACGTTTCGTCTGATGTTGGTCGATACATTTACGCATTTCACATGCCAATATTCTTTATTTTGAGTGGCTACTTATATCGAGAAAAGGCTTATGCAAAGGAATTAAAAGGTGCAGCAAAAAATTTGCTACTGCCATACTATGCTACTTGTTTAGTAATGATTGCTGTTTTTTTTGTAGCGCAATTGAAGACTCCCTGGTTGGTGAATTATCCAGCTAGTTTTAGTGATTTAGTAAGTGCAATCTTTTATGGTATTGGTGCGGATTCAAGGTTGCCATTCCCAGCACATGTAGATTCCATTGGTGCAATTTGGTTTTTACTAGCAATGGCAATTGCGTTACAATTGTTCAATCTGATTATTGTGTTTACAAAACGGTTAAAATCCAAGCGACTTGTGCGAGTATTTATTATCTGTTTGTTGGCTATTTTAGGAAAGTTAATCGCGACTAACTGGTTATTACCGTTGTCACTAAATGCTGCCTTATTTTCGCTAGTATTTCTATATATTGGATACTTATTACAGGAACAACAGTTGTTAGAAGATATTTCGTGGAAGATCTTTATTGTGGCTCTATTTTCATGGGGATTAGCGGCTTCTAATCAGATGTTTTTACTAGTTTCTGTGGGAGCATCAGATACGTTGTTGGCTATTTTAGGTGCAGTCGGGGGTTCGATTGTGGTTATTAAATTATCACAATTGATTGCAACCAAAAAAGTGGTGGATAGTACATTGGGAACGTTTGGACGTCTATCCATCATTGTGTTGTGTTTTCATGATGTAGATTTAACTTATTCTCAGGTACCTCAAATGATAATGGCAGCGGATTTTACACAAAACCTTATTGTAAAGATTATCATTGTTAATCTTTATCGTTTAATTATCCCAGTACTTGCTGTATTACTTGTTCCTAGAATTCCCGGAGTTCGTTCATTGTATTTGAACCGTCAATATCCATTTTTGAAGAGAAAGCCGGATTTAGTTGTTAAAAAGAAGACAAATTAGTTTAAGTTTTGTTATAGGATGCTTGATCCTAATGGTATTGTCCGGTTGTGGAAATAGTGGCTCAAGAGTGACTACTCAGAAAACAAGCTCAGATACAATTCTGTTTGTAGGGGACTCAATTACTGCTGGATTATCTGGAACCAATCAACACGGTAAGAAAAGTTATCCTTGGTGGGTTGGTCATATATTAAAACAGCATATAATCAATAATGGACACGATGGTGGTACAATATCGGGCGGAAGTGCACGAGATTTAATTCCCAATCTGAAGTCGTCTAAGTATAAAAATGTGACAACAGTTGTGATTAGTTATGGCATTAATGATTACTTAAGTAATCGTGATTTGAATAAGGTAGTATTAAAATTGGCAAGTGCACTAAAGTATTTGCAGCAACAACATCCGCAGGTAAAGATAATCGGTATACTGCCTTTGAATGCGTTTATAACGCCTAACCCTAACCCTAACACGGCTGGTAATGCAATGGACGTCAAGAATAAGGTAAATTATGCAGAAAATGAGCTTTGTGATAATTTGAAAACAGTGTATAGTAATTATGGTGTTGCAGTGTTAGATTGGCGTTTGGATCCATTCTTTACCGCAACTAATGTTTCGGCGTTAAGTTGGGATGGTGTATTACATCCAAATGCAAAGGGATATAAGATTATGGGATTACGAGTTGCGGCGTTTATTTTGCAAAATAAATGAAAGTGCCACTTCTTGGAAGAATTAAGCGTGAATCCTAAAAATTGAAATTGTATTCATGATCGCAGCGCGTAATACGTTATTAACGTCAAATTAGTTTGGATTTATCATTGTATTTATAGTACGGTAGTAATGTCAAACTATCTCAAATATAAAAGGAGTGTTCTTTTTGAAGGGAATAATTTTAGCTGGTGGATCTGGTACACGGCTGTATCCAATTACACGGGCGATTTCAAAACAATTGATCCCGATTTATGATAAGCCAATGATTTATTATCCGTTATCGACGTTAATGTTGGCAGGAATCCAAGATATTTTGGTTATTTCAACACCTGTTGATACACCACGGTTCAAAGAACTGTTAGGCGATGGTCATGATTTGGGCTTGAATCTATCCTATGCTGTCCAAGAAAAGCCGAACGGTTTAGCTGAAGCTTTTATTTTGGGCGCTGATTTCATTGGAAATGATTCAGTCTGTCTTATTTTAGGTGATAATATTTATTATGGTGGCGGCTTATCCAAGATGCTTCAACATGCTAGCGCTAAGCCGAAGGGGGCCACGGTCTTTGGTTACCATGTCAATGATCCGGAACGGTTTGGTGTCGTTGACTTTGATGAAAATATGCATGCAAAGTCCATTGTTGAAAAGCCTGTACACCCAGCTAGTAATTATGCTGTCACGGGAATGTATTTTTATGATAATCAAGTCGTTGATATTGCGAAGAATATTCAGCCATCACCACGTGGTGAATTGGAGATTACGGATATCAACAAAGTTTACTTAGAACATAATGAGTTAGATGTTGAACTCATGGGCCGTGGTTTTGCTTGGCTTGATACTGGGACCCATGACTCATTACAAGAAGCAAGTAGTTTTATCGCAACCGTGCAAAAACGCCAGAACTTAAAAGTGGCTTGCTTAGAAGAAGTGGCGTATCGAATGGGTTATATTGATGCTGATAAAGTGTATGAATTGGCGCAACCATTGAAGAAGAATGATTACGGTCAATACTTATTAAGATTAATTGGGAGGGCTTAAATTTTGGGCAAATTAAAGGTAACAACGACTAAGTTACAAGATGTTAAGATTATTGAACCAGCAGTTTTTGGTGACAAGCGCGGGTTCTTTACGGAAACTTACTCTGACCGTGATTTCAAAGAAGCTGGAATTGATTTTGATTTCATTCAGGATAATCAATCATTGTCAGCGGAAGCGGGTGTTTTGCGGGGACTGCATTTTCAACGTGGCAAGGCAGCGCAAACTAAATTAATTCGCGTGGTGACTGGTGCCGTGCTCGATGTTATTGTGGACGTTCGTGCTGGCTCACCTACTTACGGTGAGTGGGAAGGCTACATTATCTCTGAAAGTAACCACCGTCAATTGTTAGTCCCCCGTGGTTTTGCCCATGGCTTTGTGACATTGACTGATAATGTTAATTTCTTATACAAGTGTGATAACTACTACAACGCTGAAGCCGACGGTGGTATTACCTTTATGGATAAAGATTTAAATATTAACTGGCCTATTGACTACGATCAAGCTATTACTTCTGAAAAGGATGCTAAACAACAGACCTTCAAAGAATTTGAACAGAATAATCCGTTTGTTTACGGCGAAATTTAAGGAGACGTCATGGAAAACTTATTAGTTACCGGTGGTGCCGGCTTTATTGGCTCTAACTTTGTTCACTATGTTTATAATCATCATCCCGAAGTCAAGATTACCGTATTAGATAAGTTAACTTACGCTGGTAATCGGGCCAACTTGGAAGAAATTCTAGGCGACCGGGTTAAATTAGTTGTGGGTGACATTTGTGATGCGCCCTTAGTTGATGAATTAATGCAACAAACTGACGCGGTTGTCCATTACGCCGCTGAAAGCCATAATGATAATTCATTGAAGGATCCATGGCCATTCATCGAAACGAATATTATTGGGACTTATACGCTGATTCAATCCGCACATAAGTTTAACAAACGCTTCCACCATGTTTCCACCGATGAAGTATACGGTGATTTACCATTACGGGAAGACTTACCGGGCCATGGTGAGGGTGTTGGCGAGAAGTTTACACCAACTAGTCGGTATAAGCCTTCCAGCCCATACTCTTCATCTAAGGCCAGCAGTGATCTCTTAGTTCGGGCTTGGGTGCGTTCGTTTGGCTTACAAGCCACTATTTCAAACTGTTCAAATAATTATGGTCCTTATCAATATATTGAGAAATTTATTCCACGCCAAATTACCAATATATTAAGTGGTATTCGGCCAAAATTATATGGTAGTGGTAAAAATGTTCGTGACTGGATTCACACGAACGATCATTCTGCGGCCGTTTGGGATATTTTAACCAAGGGTAAGATTGGTGAGACCTACCTGATTGGTGCCGATGGTGAAATGAACAATAAGGACGTCTTGGAAATGATTCTTGAATTAATGGGTCAGCCTAAAGATGCTTATGATGTTGTTAAGGATCGTCCCGGCCATGATTTACGTTATGCAATCGATTCAACTAAGTTGCGCACGGAATTAGGTTGGCGGCCAGAGTTTACTGACTTCCGGTCTGGTTTGAAAGCAACGATTGATTGGTATACTGACCATCAAGACTGGTGGCAAGCAGATAAGAACAAGGTTGAATCAAACTACGCCAAGAACGGGCAATAAAAACACAGAAGATTTTGAATAAGCGGAGTGTCGATTGACAGTTCGCTTATTTTTTAGGAGGAAATGAAAATGGCTAAAGTAATGATTGTTGGTGCCAATGGTCAGTTAGGTCATGAGTTACAACGACTATTAAATGAACAAGGAATTGCATTTGACGCGCTGACTGAAAAAGAATTGGATATTACAGACTTAGACGCAGTCAAAGCTAAGATTGCAGAATTACAACCAGCGGTCTTATATGATTGCGCGGCTTACACAGCAGTTGATAAGGCCGAAGATGAAGGCAAAGCCCTCAATTGGCTGGTCAATGTTGATGGAACAAAAAATTTAGCCCAAGTAGCAGCTGAACAGGGTGTTAAATTGGTTTATGTTTCTACTGACTACATTTTTGATGGCACTAATAAAGGTGAATATTTAGAAGATGATCCAGCCAACCCCAAGAATGAGTATGGGCGTGCTAAGTGGGCTGGTGAAGAAGCCGTTCGTCACAGCGGTGCTGATTACTATATTGTTCGGACTAGCTGGGTTTTCGGCGAATTTGGACATAACTTTGTCTTCACAATGCAGAATTTAGCAAAGACGCATGACAAGTTGACAGTCGTCAATGATCAACTTGGACGACCAACCTGGACGCGAACATTAGCAGAATTTATGGCCTACCTGGTGAAAACTGAAGCCGCTTCAGGGACCTATCAATTAAGTAACGATAATACAGCTACTTGGTATGACTTTGCGAAGGAAATTTTGAAGGATACTGATGTTGAAGTAGCACCAGTTACTTCTGAACAATTCCCACAAAAGGCTTACCGGCCACAGCATTCAGTGATGAATTTGGATAAAGCCAAGGCAACTGGTTACCATATTTTGACTTGGCAGGAAGCGCTCAAGCAATTTTTGTTGAGTATCAAGTAAGTGTTGCTGTATAAAAAAGTTTAAGCAATATAACAATTCTCCTTTAAAGTTGGCAAATAGTTTGTATTTGCAATTTGGAGGGGATTTTTTTATGTTGATTGATGTGTTTAGTAATAAAGATATTATCCAAACTAATATTTATTGGTACACACATTGAGGTAATATTCTGATATAAATTTAGAGGTGATGTTAATGGGACAGATAAAGTGGCCATTGATTCTTTTGTTAAGCATTGGTTTTGTATTCATTTTGAACTCAAATATATTAGTTGAATGCTCAGTATAAGCAAGTGTAACAACAAAGAGTTCCACTCGTTCTCATAATACAAAGAAATTAATACCATTATTAGGAACGGCTAAAGTGACAAACGATTTTTATGGGCAAATAAGGGAAATGTTAATACCCGGACCAGTCAAACAGAGTTATTTGGTGGTAAATAAAATTCAACAGCAAGATGCCATAAGAAATCCAAATACAAACCATACTTATGCATCATTATATAATGGTGAAATAATTAAGTAGTAGGGAAGGCAAAATTAGTGATACATCTTCGTATACAATGACTAAAGAAATTCAAACACAAGCAGATACGTTGCATCAGAGCAGTAGTTATGGTGAATGTTACTATTTTAGAACTAAATTGTATTTGCCATTATATTTGGGAAATAGAAATTTGACTGATCCGCAAAGTGCTGCCTTTTCTGAAGATAATCATTTTCTGTATGTGATGTATGTAGATGGTACACAGCCAACTAGTGCCTCACAAACAGGATGGGTAGTACGATACGATTGAAAAAAATTAATGGCTTTAGATGCAAGTAAATCTGGAGGAATGGCCCTTCTGAGAACTGCTGCGGCACACCAATTATTGAACCGTATCACTGAATTTGATAGAAAGGTGTTAAATACTGTTGAGGTTGGACCAGAGTTTAATACTGGGCATGCACAATCTTTAGCACTTAATCCAAAGACCAATGAGTTGTGGTATATCCAATCTTACGGACATACAGCCCAGAATATTGTTGCTCGATTAGATGCTAAAACATTGACTGCAGATGCTAAAGTTACCTTTTCGATGAGTCGTTTTGGGATGGGATCAGTGCTAACTTTTGACCGTCAAGGAGAAGCCCATTATTGGATAGATGGTAAAAATCCACTAGCAACAAGTACTGGGGGAAATGTGACGTTATATCACGGAAAAATTACGACGAACTCGGTTTATTTTACAGCATTCGAGCAGGGTATCGCCACAAATCCAACATTTACTGCACAGTCGATGGGCTTTAATGAAGTATTAAAGCAATTTTATTTAGTTGCCGATGAAGGAGTAATTTCGTTTCCACAATCTGCTTTGGGAAAATTAGCGACAACTCAGATTGGAGAAGTTGGATTTTCAGGTCGACGTGAGTTAGAAGGACTTGTATTCATGCATAATAGTAATACTGGATTTTTACTGACTAACCGTGGACCAGAACTGATGGAGTTGATACCAGATTGAAAGATCATTTTGCAGAGTTCTTCGTGCAGTAAAGTAGTTAATTAATTTTCGGCTTTTCCTTATTAAAGGTATCAATACCTAATGAAAACCCAGCCATCTGCTTCAAAATAACATCCTGATTGAGCCCAATATACCGTTTCGTAATTGCTTCACTAGAATGATTGAAAATCATCATTAAAGTTCCAATGTCGTGGGTTTGCTGATAATAATGGTAACCAAAAGTTTTACGGAGCGTATGGGTACCAATATCCGTTCGGTGCATTTTACGGGCGATGGTTTGGAAAAGTTTATAAACGGCATTAACACTTAGTGGCTGATGTTGTCGATTGGTAAAAAGATATTCATTATCTGGTAAATCTTTAATATAGTGATTGATTTGTGGACGTAGGCGTGTGAGTAAAATCACACGCCTCTTTTTGGTCTTTTTTTCAGTAATGTGGACAATATCGTGATAGCGAATCTGTCCGACCTTTAAGTTAAGAATATCGCTCATTCGAAGTCCAGTATTTAAACCAATTAGAATTAACAACGTGTTACGCTCACCATGCGTACCGTTCCAAGCCTTATTAACGAAGTCAGTGATTTCTTCTTTGGAACGTAAGGGCTCAACATTGTAGTAAATATTAATCACACTCTTTCGTGGGACGTACTAATTATGACTATTAAGCATTAATTATAAACCATATTAATTAATAAATATAATCAAACATCTAGTACAATACTCGATTAAACGAATAAACGGCACTATTTAAAAAAAATAGTGCCGTTTATCCATAATCTGTAGTTAAATATAACATCACATAAACATTTGTCAATATAATATGAATTTTTTTGTATAAAAACGGCTGTTATTAGTCCAATTCATACAATCTTAAACTCATTTTATAAAAATTAACGTGAAGCATTGATGTAAAAGGAATCTTTCTTTTTTTTTTTTAATGACGTTACATAAAATGTGGTTTTAATCTAGTTAATTTTGGAGAGTGAATGATGGATCAAGCAGTAAGTTTTGACTTTTTTATCCGGCTTGTCCGTAAGTACTGGCGTGCAATTGTCAGTTTTACGGTGGTGGGATTGATAGTTGCCGCAGGATTGACCTTCTTTGTAATTACGCCTAAGTACCAATCGAGTGTTCAGATTTTGGTTAACCGTAAGAATACTAATGCCGCTACTGAGTACGCTGGGCAGCAGGCTGACGTTCAGATGATTACGACCTACAAAGAATTAATTGCTGGACAGGTGGTTTTAAAACCAGCTAAGCAACAATTAAGTAAACGTTATGGTATTGAGCGCTCACTGAACTCATTGAAAAGTGAAGTGAGTGTGACAAGCACGACCAACTCACAGGTTTTCTCGATTGCAGTGACTGATGCTGATGCAAAAGCTAGTGCGACGATTGCTAATCAAATTGCTCGTAGTTTTAAGAATCAAGTACAAAAGATTATTAAGGTCAACAACGTCACGATTGTTGCTCCGGCCGAAACGCCAAATGGCGCAGTATCACCGAAGAAGCCGCTGAATATGTTGATTGGGCTAGTTGTTGGCTTGCTATTAGGATTTGCTTATGCAGCGATTCGGATGCTCACTGATCGCCGCGTTCACGACGCTGATTTCTTAACTGATGAATTAGGATTGACTAGTTTAGGCTTGGTTAACCATCAACATCACCATTCAATGAAGAAACAGGCCTTGAATCTGAATGGTGGCTATCATACGCATAATGATCGAACATCGTCGCAAGCGATGAAACGAGTTTAGGAGGGTGTTAGATGTTTAAACGTAAAGAACAGAATATAACGACTACGGCCCCAATTAATCTCACGACGATTAATGAACCTATGTCGGTCATTACTGAGCAGATTAAAACAATTCGAACGAATATTAATTTTGCGGCTACTGACCATAAGCTACGAACTTTGATGGTGACTTCGGCCATGCTTGGCGAGGGCAAATCGACAGTAAGTGGTAACTTAGCAGTGGAGTATGCCAAGGAAGGCATGCAAGTCTTACTGGTCGATGCTGACTTGCGACGACCAACGATTCATAAGACATTTGGCCTTAAAAACCATAAGGGATTAAGTTCATGGTTAGCCAATCAGATGGACGATGTGAATGATGCAATTCATCCAGTCATTGGCAATCTATTTGTGATGACGAGTGGTCCGAAGCCACCTAACCCGGCCGAACTGTTGGGTAGTAACAAAATGACCGAGTTTTTAACTTCGGCAACACGTAAATTAGATTTGGTGATCGTTGACGCACCACCAATTTTGCCAGTGACTGACTCACAATTGCTTGCTAATAAAGTTGATGGCACGGTCTTAGTTGTTCGCCAAGGTGTAGCCCAAAAAGCAGCGGTTCGCGATGCTGTTAATTCATTAAAGAAATCACAAGCTAACATTTTGGGTACAGTGTTGAACGATGTTCGTGATGGCTCTCATCACGGATACTATGGCTATAACAGTGGCTACGGGTATTACAGTGATGAAGATAAATAATTTAGTTGACTTACATTGCCACATCTTACCGGCCATTGATGATGGTTCACCTTCCTTAGAAGCGTCATTGGAATTAGCACGACAGGCGGTGGCTGACGGGATTCGCTATATTTTAGCGACACCACACCATATGGATCGGCACTATCTCAATCATGCCGGTGATGTGGCGGCAGCGGTTAAGACATTTCAAGAAGAGCTAGATGCAAATGATATTCCGTTAACCATTTTTCCTGGTCAGGAGGTACATCTGAATGGTCAGTTGATGGAAAATATTGATGATTTGTTGGGAATAGATACCAGTAGACACTATTTACTATTAGAACTTCCCCACGAAATGGTACCAAGTTACTTGGATGAGATGATTTTTCAATTGTCTTGTGAGGGGATTACCCCGGTCATTGCACACCCTGAACGGAATGCTCAAATTATTGCCGAACCGCAGCGATTATACAAGTTGGCTGAGGATGGGGTCTTGGCACAGGTTACGGCCACGAGTTTAGTTGGCACTTTTGGGGAACAAGTCCAACGAACCGCAAAAGAATTTGTTAAGTGCGGTTTGGTGCAGGTGGTCGCGTCGGATGCACATACGCTGAAAAATCGGGGCTTTGCTATGACGAAGGCCTATCAAGTCTTAAATGAAATGAATCCCGAATATCCTGAACGTTTTGCAACCAACGCTCGGGATTTGTTGAATGGTGAACAGATCGATATTGGCAAGATTGAGATGCCCAGAAAGAAGCGAAAACACTGGTTGTTTTAGACCTTGCAAAAGATAGAAAAGTCATTTAATTTACGAGGAGCTCAGAGCTATGGAAATTTCTAAAAAAAAGGGTAGTATGCGTCAAAGTATGCGAGTCTATATGGTGTCAAAGCGTATTTTGGATATTGTGCTTTCTTTATGTGCATTGTTAATTCTAAGTCCAATTTTTTTGGCTGTTTTCATGATTGATTGTTTTGGGGAGAACAAAGGGCCCATTTTTTACAAACAGGTCCGAATTGGTCTCCATGGAAAACCATTTAAAATTATCAAGTTTCGCTCAATGATTATTGACGCTGATAAAAAATTGCGTAAAGATCCAAAACTTTATCATGAGTACAAAAAGAATAATTATAAACTTCCTGAGGGTAAAGATCCACGTGTTACAAAGGTCGGTAGCTTGCTGCGGAAATCATCTTTGGATGAAATTCCTCAATTTATAAATGTACTAAAGGGTGAAATGGCACTAATTGGACCACGACCGGTTGTCAGTGAAGAATTGTCCGAATATGGTAAGCGCACATCTGAACTTTTATCAGTCAAACCTGGAGCAATGGGTTATTGGCAAGCGACAGGCCGCTCTAATATTGGTTATCCAGAGCGGTGTGATATTGAACTTTATTATGTGGAAAACCAGTCGTTTTTGTTTGACTTTAGGATTTGCTTTAAAAATATAATTAGTATTTTCAAGAGTGATGGAGCCTTCTAAAATATTTAAGAGCAGGCGGCGAAACAAGCGTAGTTGTCTTATATTAAGGAAAGTATTTTATGTGCCGTAAGTTACTGGGATTTAGGTGCTATCCTATCTTTAAAACTGATATATGATTTTGAATGGGTTGAAAAATACCTTAGATTTTTATTCTGAAGCAAGCACCCATCAGAAACTGTTTTTTTTTGTGTTTTCTAATTACGTGGAGGATTAGTATGGTTATTGAAGAACCAAAAGTTGGATTAATGATACCAACACTTAATGCAGGTAAATGTTTTGAAACGATGCTAAATTGTATTGAAAATCAAAAAATGACTAATTTGCGCAAAATCATTATTGATTCTGAATCGGATGATAATACGAGGATGATTGCAAAGAAACATGGTTTTGAGGTTTACAACATTAATCGTAACCAATTTACTCATGGTCTTGTAAGGCGACAGGCTGTTGAGATATTAAGTGATTGTGATTTTATTTATTTTATGACACAGGATGCATATGTACATGAGTTGGCCTTCTCTAACTTGCTTCATTTTATGATTCTGCATCCACGAATGATGGTTGCATATGGACGTCAAGTCGTTGACGTACCAGGCGAGAATTATTTTGATCAAAAAGATAGAGAATTTAACTATCCAGAAGAAAGCAGAGTCAAAGCCAAAAAAGATATTCCACGTCTTGGAATTAAAACAGTCTTTTCATCTGATACATTTTCAATATATCGTCGTGAATACTTGGAAAACGTTGGCTGTTTTCCAAAAGATGTAAGGTTTGCAGAGGACATGTATATAGCGGCACGAGCAATTAATTCTGACTACGAGGTCGGATACTGTGCAGATGCAGTTGTAACCCATACTAATGGATTGAATTTTCGCGAACAATTTAATCGATATTATAATATGGGGAAATTTCATGCTCAAAATAAATGGATTCAAAAGTCATTTGGCTCAAATGAAAAAGATGGAATTACATTGGTTCTTACACAAACCAGAGAGTTGCTGCATAGCAATAAGCTTTTTAAGATTCCAGAGTTATATATTCGTAGCTTTATTAAGTACAGCGGATATAGAATTGGAAAGTTATAGAATAGTAAGGAATAGGTGAAATCGTTGGAAAACAATGCAAAATCGCGTAAAGTTTACAGCAATATAAATCCTTACTTCTTCTTTGTTATGACGTTTCTTATAACGGTTGTACTCTATAGTTTTGATTTTTCGGAGTTTAACGTTTCGTTAGGCACAAAGGTTATTACCTTTCTGATTATTGCAATGGTATTGAACTTCATACTTTACTTGTGTTTCAGGAAACAATGGTCAGACGCTGCACTTAAAGCACAAAAAAATAATGGTGGGCAGTCAGTAAACACATATACTTTGTGGGCCATTGTATTTTTAGGATTAGGCATTGCAGATATACTGTACTCACATGGAATGCCGTTGTTAGGTCAAGTTAATTACAAAGAATATGGTTTTCCAACCATACATGTACTGATGGTTGTTTGTGATTCATTTTTGTTGCTTAGTATTGCGAAAACCTTTTTTTTAACTAAAGTTCGTAGATTACAGTTATTATGTGCAGCCGGGATTGCATTGCTTCCGTTGTTGTTTGGACTCTCGAGAGGCACAATTGTTATTTTACTACTTGGTATACTTATGCTGTTTTTACTGACTCTGCGAAAAAAGATAACGATTAAAGTCGGGGTAGTGATTGGATTGCTATTGTTATTTGGGCTTTATTTATTTGGAATTACAGGTAATTATCGAATGAATCATGATTATGGACACACCGAAAATCTTACAGAATCAAGTTTGATTCTCTCAATCGGAAAGGCAACTAATAAATTTACTGATTCGAATATTCCTAAACCGTTTTATTGGACTTACATTTATGCAACTTCACCAATTGCAAATTTTCGCTATAATACAGAGCTCTCTAGTCCTACAGCAAGTACTGCAAACATCGGGGAGTTTTTAGTCACCAACTTTTTTCCTGATTTTATTTCAAAACGAATATATCCGACATATGAGGACGATTATCAAGCATGGTTGATGACTAATGAGTTTACCGTCACTACGGCATTTACATTACCATATACTTTTTTAGGATGGATGGGAGTATGTGTGTTCTTGATTTATGTACTATTGTTTCCAATTGTCTATTTAGAATTGATTCGAAAATTTGCACCTGGATATTTTGATTTGGCACTTGTGTTGACATCGACTATTTACGTGTTGATGCCATTTTCAAATTTCTTTTCGTTTAGTGCGTTGTCTATGCAATTGTTTCTTCCTTTTATCTGTGGCTTGTTTTCTCAAAAAAAGAGTATCAAACAAAACTATGAAAGAGAGGAAGCATGATTAATGCGTAATCAAAAGCAGGCCGTTTTGATTGTTATTTATGAAATGAAGCTGAGTAACAGTCCAGCATTTCAGAGTGTAATTCGGCAAATTTCGAGCGGTATACACTTAATTGTGTATGATAATTCGTCCTCTGTAATGTGCGACGTTCCAACTAATGATTTTCTTTACTTTCATGATTCGGAGAATAAAGGGCTAAATATGTCCTATGCAGTTCAAGAGAAACCTAATGGCTTGGCAGAAGCATTTATTCTAGGATCTGAATTCATTGGTGATGATTCAGTCTGTCTTATTCTAGGGGATAATATCTATTATGGTGGCGGGTTATCGAAAATTCTCCAACACGCTAGTGCTAAGACAATAGGCGCTACTGTTTTTGGATATCATGTCAATGATCCTGAACGGTTCGGAGTCATTGAATTTGATGAAGGCATGCATGCAAAGTCAATTGTTGAGAAGCCAGAATATCCAGCTAGTAAATACGCGGTCACTGGTTGTATTTTTATGACAATCAAGTCGTGGAGATTGCAAAGAATATTAAACCATCATCTCGTGGCGAGTTGGAAATTACCGATATTAACAAAGTGTACTTGAAGCGCCATCAATTAGACGTTGAGCTAATGGGGCATGGATTTGCTTGGTTGGATACTGGAACACATGATTCTCTTCAAGAGGCAAGCAGTTTTATTGCAACGGTTCAAAAGCGACAGAATCTCAAAGTTGCATGTTTAGAAGAAGTCGCTTATCGGATGGGCTATATCGATGCAGACAAAGTTTATGGACTTGCGCAACCGTTGAAGAAAAATGATTATGGTCAATACTTGTTAAGACTCATCGGGAGGGATTAATCCCTTGGTAAGTTAAGATGAAAATGGCTAGAGCTACAAAATGTCGAAAAATATTGAATCAACAGCTTTGGGTGATTGGAAGTTTAATCTTTAGCGGAAAAAGACAACCCAAATCAAGTTTATTTGCGAGATGCTGGCTACGATGTTTGAAGTAATTGAAGATGCTTGAGATGTTTTAACAACTTACGGTGAATAGAAAAACTCGCAAATTGCAATAGTAAGTTAGCCAGTACCGATAAAGCACACAGACGAAAGGGC
>NZ_JAKZEQ010000169.1:0-224 GCF_022549155.1 Lactiplantibacillus sp. ME-2 | reverse complement strand
TGCTTATGGTGTTAAACCTTTAAAGCCCATAAATCCTAACGAAAGGAGTAGCCTAGGTGTCCGTTGCGGACGCTTTACAATTAATGCTGGCTTTCGGTACTTTTATCGTGGCCTTAATCGCATTAATTGTTGAGCTGATCAAAAGTAAGCAAAAAAAATAACCGCCTTAGTGACCTATACCCCCAAAGTTAAAGTAAAAGCTTTAGCTTTGGAGGTATTTTTTA
>NZ_JAKZEQ010000168.1:0-227 GCF_022549155.1 Lactiplantibacillus sp. ME-2 | reverse complement strand
GCTGCACCTCGGTCAGGCCCGAGGCGATCCTCAGGCTCTCGGGGAAGCTGGACGTCAGCATCAGCTTCTTCTTGTCGAAGGCCGCCTGACCCACCAGGCCCTGGCCGAGTTCGACTTCCTTGCCGTAGGCGCCGTGGCCGTCCGAGGCGTACGAAGCCATGAGGCGCAGCTTGGGCTGCTCCTGCGTGTAGCGCAGCACGTAGAACTCCGCCTGCTGAGCGCCCACC
>NZ_JAKZEQ010000167.1:0-230 GCF_022549155.1 Lactiplantibacillus sp. ME-2 | reverse complement strand
CGCTGGGCCGCGGCCTTCAGCGAAGACTTCCTGCCGCCGCATGCGCCGTCGCGCGTGGCGCGCTGGGCCTTGCGCCATGGCGTGGACACCGAACCCGGCAACGCCTGGCCGCGCCGGCTCGTGGCCATCGACCGCCAACGCCTGCCGCCCGAGGGCCAGGCGCTGCATCTCTGGGTGGGCACCGCCGCGCTGGAAACGCCGGCCGGCAGCGTGCGCGTGCTGCTCTCGCC
>NZ_JAKZEQ010000166.1:0-230 GCF_022549155.1 Lactiplantibacillus sp. ME-2 | reverse complement strand
TCGCTAGTAATCGCGGATCAGCATGCCGCGGTGAATACGTTCCCGGGCCTTGTACACACCGCCCGTCACACCATGAGAGTTTGTAACACCCAAAGTCGGTGGGGTAACCTTTTAGGAACCAGCCGCCTAAGGTGGGACAGATGATTAGGGTGAAGTCGTAACAAGGTAGCCGTAGGAGAACCTGCGGCTGGATCACCTCCTTTCTAAGGAATATTACGGAAACCTACACA
>NZ_JAKZEQ010000165.1:0-231 GCF_022549155.1 Lactiplantibacillus sp. ME-2 | reverse complement strand
ATCGCTGGTTACGGCGACTCCTGACCGAGTGCGGTAATCAACTGGCCTCGACAGAACCGTTGCCGCAACCCGATTCCTGCGCCCCAATCCCGCAAAATACTTGCTTTCGGGCTCGCGCTCGGGCAAATTAGCGAGCTACTCCTGCCTACACGAAAGT
Source organism: Lactiplantibacillus sp. ME-2 (assembly GCF_022549155.1). Taxonomy (NCBI): domain Bacteria; kingdom Bacillati; phylum Bacillota; class Bacilli; order Lactobacillales; family Lactobacillaceae; genus Lactiplantibacillus; species Lactiplantibacillus sp. ME-2. The sequence goes on along the minus strand of NZ_JAKZEQ010000165.1, from coordinate 74 downwards.
GATACGGGACTTGACGGAAATTGTTGCATTTAATGCGACTGGTCACGGACACAAGCCGGAAGGCAGGTTGATAA
>NZ_JAKZEQ010000164.1:0-231 GCF_022549155.1 Lactiplantibacillus sp. ME-2 | reverse complement strand
CCCTACACATTTGATTCGTCGAAACTTTGTTCAGTTTTCAAAGATCTAATTCCGTGTGTTAATCGCTTAACACAACTTAATCATCATAACATCTTAATCAATATCTTGTCAACAACTTTTTTAAGAAGTAACTTGATTAATTTGTCGTGGTTGCCATTGCGACAACAGAAACTATCTTACCAATTACTGAAGAAGTTGTCAACAACTAATTTCAATAATTATTTGGTGGTG
>NZ_JAKZEQ010000163.1:0-232 GCF_022549155.1 Lactiplantibacillus sp. ME-2 | reverse complement strand
TGTTACTGCCGTGAAAGGGCAGTGTCTTAAACCACTTGACCAAGGGGTCATATTTATTATATCTAACTAACGGAGAGTAAGGGATTCGAACCCTTGAAACAGGTATAACCCGTTTACAGCATTTCCAATGCTGCTCCTTCAGCCACTCGGACAACTCTCCATGGCTTACCGTAGATAACTCCGACAGGCGGGCTCGAACCGTCGACATCTTGATTAACAGTCAAGCGCTCTA
>NZ_JAKZEQ010000162.1:0-233 GCF_022549155.1 Lactiplantibacillus sp. ME-2 | reverse complement strand
CTACCTACCGTGCCTGTCATTGTTGGCAAGATATCGGTTGCTGGTCCATCAGGACGCAAGCTAATACCTTCTTTGCCAAGAAATGACGCCGTAACATTCAGAGACGGATCGCCAGTTACGGAAACCGCCCCACGAACGCGGTTAAGAAATCCCTGTGGTACTAACGGGTTTGCCATTTTTTATGCCCCTACAAAATTGGTTACGTTTAGGTTAAACGTGATTGACTCGAATCC
>NZ_JAKZEQ010000161.1:0-237 GCF_022549155.1 Lactiplantibacillus sp. ME-2 | reverse complement strand
ACATTGAGAATTTCATAAGCGCGTTCTTTGTAATGCAAACATTGAATATTTTGAAGTTCGGTATTCCAATAGAATAATTGTCCCGTATAAGGATAGTAGTACCCATTTGAATCCGGGTTATTCATATTATGGTTATTTGCCTGCCAAACAAAGTGTACCTTGCTTCCTTCATAAAAGAAATCCAAACCAAGATCAGGTGCAACACCCCTTCCATTATCTAAATCAACGGTTGCCGGC
>NZ_JAKZEQ010000160.1:0-237 GCF_022549155.1 Lactiplantibacillus sp. ME-2 | reverse complement strand
GGCGGCCACCGCGCCGCCGGCATCTACAGCCTTGTGGAAACCGCCAGGCTCAACGACGTCGCCCCCGAGGCATGGCTGACCGACACCATCAGCCGCATCGCCGACCATCCAGCCCGCCAGATCAATGAACTGCTGCCGTGGAACTACCGTCCCGCCTGACGCGACGCCTTCACCGGACGCTTACCCGACACCTTCGCTTGCGGCCGACGCTTCCGCATCCTCGCAATCGTCGACGAC
>NZ_JAKZEQ010000015.1:0-65638 GCF_022549155.1 Lactiplantibacillus sp. ME-2 | reverse complement strand
CGCGCAAAATCAAAATCATCAAAACCACTTATAATGACAATTAGCATATCAGGGTAACGCCGATTAATCAGTTCAATTAAATCTAATCCATTCATATCTCCAAGGTTGATATCAACTAACGCAGCTGAAACCGCATGTTGATCTATATAACTTAACGCTTGATGCCCTCCACTAGCAGTTATTATCTCATCAAATGGCGATTGAATTGACTTTAAATATCCCGCCAAGCCACAACGTAATGCTTTTTCATCATCAATAATCAGCAATCTCTTCATCACAGTTCACCCCCATGTTCAATGGATTCTTCAACCAACGGTAATATTACCCTGACAGTAGTCTGGCGCCTCGTACTACTAAAATCGAGTCGTGCTTGACCATTGTAGATCAACTGTAATCGGTGTCGAATATTATAAATACCGTAACTATTTTTTCCCGCTTGATAGCTCCCGTCATTGAGTTTTTGGACCAGTTTCGCCGACATGGGCTGCCCATTATTGCTGACCGTTAATTGTAATCGTGTTGGCGATATTAATGCACCGCCGATTCGCAATTCATTATTACCATTTGGACTACATCGTAAACCGTGATTAATGGCATTCTCAACCAGCGGCTGTAAAATAAAATGCATGACGGGTTGATCCATCAGGCCGTCATCAATATCAATTGATAGTTGATGTAACTTTGGAAAACGAATCGCCTGAATCTTAAAATAACTCTGGACATGGGTGATTTCATTTCTTAGCGTTGTATACTCACATCCATGGTTAAGTCCCTTCCGGAAAAAAATACTTAAGTTTTCAATCATCGTAATTGCAGTATCCGTATCACCACCTAAGATCTGCCATTGAATTGTATCCAATGTGTTATATAAAAAATGTGGCTGAATCTGCGCTTGCAATACTTGAATAGTCGCCTCGCGATATTTAGTCTCATTTTCATAAACGCGATCTAAGGTCTGATTAAAGGTCGTCGCCAAGGTTTGAATCTCTTGGGGACCTTCAACCACTGCTCGAATATCATGGCCGCCGATTTGAATTTGATTCATTGTTCGAGTTAAGTTTTCAATCGGTCGTACAATTTGTCGTAATAATAAAACTAATAACAATCCTAATAAGGCGATTACGACTAAAACGATAATCAATAATAATCGAATGAGTTGTTGTGTATTTTCTCGTAGCTCTTTCTTCTGTACAACATAATTCACCTTCCACCGTGGCAACTGTTCCAGCTTGGTCGTGAGCAGTAGTTCACGTTGCGGATTAATTCGTGGAGAATCAGTATCACCACCTAATAACATCCCAGTACCGTCATAGATTGATAGCTCATGTGCAAGGGCCTCCACCTTTGCTAACGGAATTGCAGCCGCAACATAAGCCGTATGATCCGCTAGTGGTCGTGCCAACCGATATAAAATAATAACAATCGACTGATGATCTTCCTTGGAAGTTAGCAAGTTACTAACCGTATATCCTCGTTGAGGATAACGTTGCATTTCTCGATAGTACGACCGTTGTTGAACAGAAAAGCTTGGATGAGAATTGGAATAAGAAATTCCGTCACGTGATACGAGTCGAATCGAAACATAATTGTGCTTATCAAATTTCGTAAGCGCTTTAGTTTCTTTGAATAATTGTTGCCGATTATAATCGTGTTGTGCCGGCAAATTAGCAAGCAACCTCAGTTCCGATAATCGTTCTCCAAACCAGCTATCAATTTGGTTTCCACGATCGTCAACCATTTGTTGTGTCATTTTTGTATTAATCGGCATGATATTTCGAGCCAATTCCATACGCATGGCACCATAAATCGTACCGATAAGTGTTACCGATATTAATATAAATAACCAAACAATTTGTTTCTTAATTGAATACATCCTAATTCCCCCATCACTATCCAAGCTCCGTGGTTCTATCATCTTTCACTTGTACATTATTTCACTAATTAGTTATAAAAGTCCACCTTATCTCCTAAAAGTCCAACGTCTAAAATACGATTAACACGTATACTAACACTATTAAATATCTATTTCGGAGGTCTTAGTATGAAAAAGAGATGGTGGGGTATCATTTTCACAATTGTCTCAATTTTCTTCTTAACAGCTTGTTCAGCAAGTGATAAGTCGCAAACTGTTAATGGGACCGGCACTGGAAAACACGGCAATATCAAGGTAGCAGTTACCTTTAAGGGGGACTCTATTAAAGATATCAAGGTTCTCAAGCAGAACGAAAACAAAGTGTTATCTAAGCCGGTATATAGCCAGTTGAAAGATACGATTGTCGCAAAAAATTCAACTGGTGTGGATGTTGTAAGTGGTTCCACAGCAACTAGTAAAGGGTATATTGCTGCAGTCAATGATGCAGTTAAAAAAGCAGGAATTTCACTCAAAAAAGTAAAAGCAAAAACGAGCACTACGGAACCTAAGATTGCTAAAACCAATAATTATGATGTTGTCGTTGTAGGTTCCGGCGGTGGAGGGTTTGCAGCCGCAATCGAAGCAAAACAAGCCGGTAAGAAGGTTGCAATTATTGAAAAGATGCCGACAGTTGGTGGTAATACCTTAATATCTGGCGGTGAAATGAACGCACCTGGTAACTGGGTTCAAAAAAGGCTCGGTATTAAGGGTGATTCTGTAGCAAGCTACTATAAAGATACAATGAAGGGTGGAGACAACCTTGGTGACCCAGCAATGGTTCACATTCTCGCCAATAACGCTTTGGGATCAGCCAAGTGGCTCCGTGATGATATTCACGTCAAATTTTTAAACGATCAACTATTTCAATTTGGTGGCCACAGTTACAAAAGAGCACTGATTCCAGTTGGACATACTGGTCAGGAATTAGTCACCAAGTTAAACGCTAAAGCCAAATCCTTAAATATCCCAATTTACGTCAATATGAGAGCCAAATCTTTAATTAAAAAAGATGGACGAATTACCGGCGTTAAAGCACAGTACCGGGGTAAACGAAACATTACTTTTAAAGCTAAAAATGCCGTTATCTTAACAACTGGCGGTTTCGGTTCAAACGTTAAGATGCGTACTAAATACAATAAAGAGTTTGATAAACGCTATAAGTCCACCGATACAGCCGGAACAACCGGAGATGGTATCATCATGGCCCAACAAGCCGGAGCCAAGCTTACTAATATGAAATACATTCAGACCTACCCGATTGCTAATCCGAAAACCGGTATGATTTCATTACTAGCTGATACTCGGTTCGATGGTGCAATCTTAGTTAATCAAAAAGGGCAACGCTTTGTCGAAGAACTTGAACGTCGCGACGTTATCTCAAAAGCCATCCTAAAACAACCTGGTGGCTATACGTATCAGATTTGGAACGACAAAATCGATGGTATTTCAAAAACAAAAGCCGCTCATAAGGCGGAATACAATGAGTTAATCAAAGAACACCTACTCTATAAAGCAGACACAATCGATGAATTAGCAAAAGATGTTAATATGGATCCTGCTGCTTTAAAAGCAACAATTACCAAAGTCAACAGATATGCCAAAACAGGCAACGATAAAGACTTTCATCACCGCGCTGGCCTAGTATCCTTAGCTAAAGGGCCCTACTATATTGAAAAGGCCGTGCCATCTGTTCATCATACAATGGGTGGCTTAGTGATCAATAAACAGACTCAAGTCCTCAACACTGATGGTCAAACCATCCCTGGATTATACGCTGCTGGCGAACTAACTGGCGTTATTCAAGGTTCAAATCGCCTTGGTGGTAACGCGATCGCTGATATTATCACCTTTGGACGCATTGCAGGTAAAACGGTTGGTAAGCTTTAGTTTGTTACCACAATCTATATTATTTTAAACAAATGGGATGGAAAGCTGAATTCAGTTTCCCATCCCATTTGTTTAAAGGCTTCAAAAGGCCACGAAAATCATAATCTATCTGGCCCTATTATTTGTAACAACGGCGCCAACCTTTCAATCAACAAAGCTAAATTCTGTTTGCCCTCGCGAATCGCACTTTCTAAATCAGTGACTTGCTGAACTAAAGAGAAAGCCGTTGTAAAACCGGCTGCCTGTAGCCCTGGCACTGTTAATTTAATGTTACCAGCAACACAAAGACATGGCTTATGAAAGCGTTGCGCTCTTTGGGCAACCTGAACAGGTAATTTACCATGTAATGATTGTTGGTCCAATTGTCCTTCACCAGTAATTACAATATCGGCGGCAGCGATTTTATCATCAAGTTGTGCCACATGACTCATCAGCTGAAAACCTGGCATTGTAGTTGCACCTAATAATCGTAAGGCGAATCCAATACCACCAGCGGCACCATCACCGACCAACCGTCCCTGATACGTTGGATCTACTTGTTGCGAAAAATACTGAAACCAGAGTTCAAAATGCTTCAAATCTAATTCAGTCAGGCCTTTTTGTGGACCGAACATCTGCACCGCGCCACTAGCCCCCGTCAAATAACTATCAACATCCGTACAAGCAATCAATTGTACATTTTCAGTCGCAATGTTAGATAAATCAACATGGTCAATTAACGCTAAGCTGCCAATCACTGCTGGTAATAATTGATGATAACTATCATAAAATTTGGCCCCTAGAACACCCATTAACCCAATGCCTGCATCCGTTGTTCCCGTACCACCAAGGCCCACAATAACTTTTGTTGCACCATGTTTTATTGCAGCCATAATTAGCTCACCAGTACCAGCAGAACTAGTAGTCACGGGGTCAACAAAGCCCAAATCAGTTTTCACCGATTGTATTCCTGAAGCCATTGCAGCATCAATTACGGCGATGTGTTTTGTCGGGACATAGGCATACTTTGCGTCAATTACTTTGCCACAAGGATCATGTACCATCACCGTTTCCCAATGACCATCTTCTTGATTGGCTAAAAAGGCCGCACTAGTACCTTCACCACCGTCAGCCAATGTCACACCAGTGCTTTGAACGCCGTAGTGGTTAAACACTCGTATTGCAACCGTTGCGGCTTCAGCACTACTAAACGACCCTTTAAACGAATCAATCGCAACAAGTACTTTCATTGACTATACCTCAACCACTAATGTCACCACCTGGTTAGGTTTTAATATTGCCTGATTATTAACAGATTGTTCCGCTAAATTTAGCTGGTTGATTGACTTAGGCAATGGAATATCTTGCTCAGTCGCGTTAAAACATCTTAACAAGGCCTTAGAATTATCTTCACTAACCTTAATAACGGATACAGTTGCCGCTGCTGGCACAGGTAACGAAAGTTCATATTCTTGTGCTAATGATACTTTTGCTGGATTTAAATGCATGGCCTCAAATGGAATTTGGTTATAGGACACCGTTGGAGTCAAGTATTCTTTTGCCATATTAGCAACGTTGGCATCAGCTAACGGTTGTGGATTGATTCGGATACCAAAATCCAACGTAATCTGCCCTAGCATCTCACCATCAGGCGTTGCAGCATGAATCCCTGATGGCCGTCCAGGGCGTCGAACTAAGTCGGACTTACCCAGCCAGTTAACACTTCGAAACATCGTCATCGCAATAATTGATTCCTGTACGATCTCATATTCTCGCGAACTATTTGTAAATACTGATACTGTTTGGTGATCACTCAAACTAACGTTAGTTAAGAAGGGATAGATTTCATCTGGTCGTTCATCCCAGTGATCTTGTTGCCATACGTTCAGCATCGGGTCATGTACCGGACGCTTGATCATACCAAATTGGTTGTCTGCTACTGACTCAGTGGCAACAATATTCGTGGGAACTAAGACTCTAGTACGCTGATCCTTAACGCCATTATTAATTTTAGCAACTACCTGCAATGTTCGACTAGCTTTAGCAATGGTAACAATGAATTTCACCGTCATTGCTTTCTTTGCCGAATTCGATGCGACACGGTTATTCAAATCCTTCGGCAACATCAGTGTATAACTAATCGTTGCCTGATAACTTAAGGGACGTTCATCAATTTGAATATTAGCGTTCTCAACTACATCTGCTGAATAAATTGGTTTATCGCCACGCAATGGCGAAAAATCGTATTCATCACCATCATCTGCTTGATTTTCAACGTTTAACACTCGTTCATACGTTTGTTGTGATGCTTTATCAAAGATTGTCATTGTCCCATTATTATTAAAAATAATATGGTAAGCATCAGTCTCAACCGTTTTAGCTGACTTCGTATCTGCCAATAGTGGTTGTTCCATTGGTACAACGGTAAAAGTTTCATATCCCCACTGTTTTTGCGACCAATTCAATTCAATAGTAAATTGGTTAAAGGGCTCATAGTCTCCATGTGCAACAATTTGCCGATCAATCAGCCCGGCGTCAATCTTTTCACGTTTAATCACGTGAAAAGGAATTACGTGATTTTGTGCATCATGAATCTGAAAACCACTAGCTTTAGTTACTATCTTCGCTTGAACATAATGACTTTCACGGTTTGGCAACAAATTAAAGAGTGTCAGTTTGTCCTTGTCTGAGTTAACCTTAACTGCCATCGTAATTTTACGCTTATAAAAATCAATTAACATATCAACACGCTCTTCAGCAACCAAATAACGACCTAAGATCTCCCGGTTTACCTTATCGGAGACACAACCCCCGATACTATCATGCGCATGATTTTTCATTAACTCTTTCCAAATAAGTTCAATTAAACCATGTTGGTATGGAATACCACATCGGTAGGCCAATGTTGCCAACGGTTCCAAAATATTTGTGATTTTACTTTCAATTCGGGCATTGTAGGCTTTCAAATCCATTCTTACCGAATAAATACTACGATGAATTCGACCATTTTTGCCATCTAGCATTTCACCGCTGACAGTTGGTAAATCAGGCTGTTTCTGAATGGCATCGAAGAACTTTTCATACGTACTCAATGAGAAGCGACGGTCCGGATACAGTCGATTCAATAACTCAATAACTTCTTTAATATTTTCCTGAATCGGCATTTGGTCATGCCCATTGGGAATTAATTCATCTTGACCATTTGCACGCTCATCTAGTACATTTAAAATTTTATCCATCCGCTTTTTCAGTGCTTCAGCATCATTTTCTAAATACTTACCAGCTGCATATCCCAGCGGAAAGTTGGCAGTTAAGACTTCTGAACCATCGTCAGATTGCCATTTGAATTCAGAACTTTCCGTTCCTTTACGATTCGAAAGACCTCGCCAGAATAATGAGCGCCGAATACCAAATTGATTAAGAAGCATCGGCGTTTGTGCACTCTGTCCAAATGAATCTGGAACATATCCAATCATCATCGGCTTGCCCAACTGACGACTATCTTTCATTCCATATAGTAAGTTTCTCGTCATGGACTCTGCACCGATAATCGCTTCATCCGTTTGGGTATACCAAGGACCAACCTTCAAGCGGCCAGCCTGCACAAGTCGCTTAACGCGATCAATATTATCTGGTTTAGCCGCAAAGTAATCTTCTAAAATTGCAGTCTGACCGTCCAAAACATATGCAGGGTAATCAGGATGTTGCTCTAGCATATCCATAATCTCATCCATATTGTTAACTAGCAATACTTGTGACTCTTCTGTAGAAAAATACCATTCCCGGTCCCAGTGCATGTGAGGGACAATGTGAATCTTATTTGGTTTCAATATAAAAACTCCCTTTTAATCCCGTGCCATTTTTTTATTTAATTTCTGCTTACGTAACAAAATTAATAAGATTGTTGAAATCAACGCCCCCAATAATGCGGCTCCTAACCAGATCAGGGGGTTCATTAACCCGCCAATACCGCCTTTTAATAAGAACATTGAGAAAATTCCAGCCCCCGGAACATTCAGCCCGATTGCATAGTAAGCAACGATTCCTCCCGTGACCACTGATCCGACAATAAACGACCCGATTGCTCGAATTGGATCTGCCATAGCAAACGGAATTGCCCCTTCAGTAATACCAGCTAAGCCCAAAATCCAGGTTTGATTTCCCACTTGTCGTTCTTCATCTGTAAACAAGTCTTTTCGTAATAAACAAGCAGCTGAGATGGAGAACGCACTCACCATCTTGACTGAGGCAAATACACAGTAAGGTACAAAATTACCATTGGCCATTGCGCCAAGACAAAATGCGTAGGCCGCTTTATTGACCGGACCACCCAAGTCAAATGAGACCATACCACCGATTACAGCTCCTAGTAGTAAGGCATTAGCACCGGCCAGACCGTTAAGCCAATTAATCAGGGCTTGATTTAACCAGGCAACCGGCTGCCCAACAACAAAGAGCATTAGTACTGCTACAATCAGTGTTCCAATAACCGGATAAACCCAAAAAGTAATCACGCCAGCAAACGCACCGTCACTATGAATATGCTTTTTCATCCACTTCATTAGATAGCCGGCAAGCAATCCAGCCAACATACCACCTAAGAAGCCACTCGCAATAGTGTTTGCCGCCAAACCACCTGCAAATCCTGGCCCAAGTGCTGGCTTGTCAGCGATTGAATATGCCATATAGGCCGACAGTACAGGAACCATCAGTGTCCCTAACATATTACTTCCTAGAGTCTTTAGAATAGCTAGCCAACTCTTCGGATCATTGATCATGCTTTGAAGCCCAAAACCTTGGGCAATCATAACAGCAATTGCAGAAATCATCCCACCAGCAATAATAATCGGAATAATATATGAAATACCAGTTAACACTGAATCCTTGATCTCAGTCCAAACACTGGTCCGATCATCAATTGGTTCATCGTCAATTTTCGACTGATTTTCTGGATGATAATCATGGGCCTTATTAAGAATTTTATCTAAAACAGCATCAGCATTTTTAATCGGTTCGGCAACCGGGACGTCAACCATCGGTAAACCTTTAAAGCGTTCAAGATCCTTAAGCCGTACATCGTGGGCCAGAATCACCCCACTCGCGCGCTTGATCTGATTCATAGTGATTCGATCTTCAACCCCTTTAGCCCCCTGCTTCTCAACATGAATTTCAATGTTACGTGCAGCTGCAGCCTTGTTTAAAGATTCTGCGGCCATATACGTATGTGCAATACCAGCTGCACAGGCTGTAATTGCCACTAAGGATTGTTCCGTTGTTGCAACTACCTTTGAATCACCATTATTTTCTAACCCTACTCGTGCTCCTAATAATTGAAAGAGCTCACCGGCTGTGCTTGCCGTCATTAATTGATTTCGATAATCAACATCAGCTAAACGAGTGGCTAATTCCGATAGAATATCCAAATGCGTAGTCCCCGCCTCAGCTGTTGGAATAGCCAGCAGAAAAATCAACTGAACCTGATTGTTCGGTTGCAGGCTTTCATAGTCACTAACCGGTGCAGCGGTCTTAAGTACGGTAAACGCCGCTTGTTTAACTGTATCTGACTTGCCATGTGGAATGGCAATACCATTTTCAAGCCCAGTGACTGACTCAGATTCACGTTCATAAATTGCTTTTAAAAAGGCTTCTTTGGATGTGATTTTCCCTGCTTGATAGAGTTTCTCAGTCAAAAAGCTAAATGCTTCCTGCTTAGTGGTAATGTCCTTACCAACCGTGATCAAGTCTAGCGATGTCGCTTTGGTTAAGTCCATTTTAGTTTCCTCCTTTTATTTCAGAGTTATCGTACCACCAGCGTTGTAACCGCATTCAATTATTGAAATAAATAAACACCATCTGCAACGCAAGACGGTGTTTTGTGTATTTTTACACATAATTTCTAAAATATCGGTCAAATAGTGCCTTCATAATAATAAATAACGGCGTTTTATCAGTTAAATTATATCCACGCCAAGTTTTCGGTTCCGAATAACTGTATAACGCAATACTTGCTAAACTGGCTAATGAATTAACTTGCAATCCTGTCAATGAAATAATTTTTTGCCGATTCCGACGTGCTGCTTGGGCAACCCGTAAAGTCTGTAATGTTTCCCCGCTTTGACTGATACAGAAAACAACCAGATTGGAGTCGTTCTCAATCTCATAAATAATTTGATTTTCATAAGTGACGAACTGGGTCTTTTGGTCTACCGCATTAAAAATATCAGCAAAATTTTGTGCAACATAAGCCGTTTCTCCAACTGCAAAGAAAAGATTCTTTTTAGCCGTCATTAGTGCTTCAATAGCCGTGTCCTCACGATGTTCATCAATCAAATCAAAGTTGCGGTTGATTATCGCTTGCTGCAATGATTGTTCAGATTCTCGCTGATCATTTGCATGACCATCTCGTAGTGATAGCTTTAACGCGACAAAACCGTCGTAACTTAATTTCTTACATAATCGGGTAATCGCATTAGGTGCAACATATGTCTTTGACGCCAGTTTACTAATTGACATGTGACTAACCGTCTCTTGATTGGCTTTAATGTAACTAATAATTGCTTCCTCAGTTTCATTAAGTTTATATTCAGCATTTAGTACCCGCTGATCAAAAGTAATCATAGCTAGTCCCCCAATCAGATCGTTATTGAGATAAAACACTTATATCAATAATAATCATATAGTTTAAATATAGTGATAGCCTACCATACAGATAGTTATTCTCAAAATATGAAGCGATCTTCAGCCCATCTATTTTGAAACATGTTAGTTAGAAAAAAGTGCTAAGACTATTTAAAATTGAAATAGTCTTAGCACTTTTAGTTTAATCCAACTTATCAAAGCAAATTTCTGAAATTCACATGCTATTTTAAACTGGGTGGATGCTAACAGTATCATTTCCCATCAGTTGATCACACCAGCGGCAAGTCAGTTCTTATACCACGTAAATCCACCGTCATTAACCAATTAAGCTAGATCTTCACCATTAGATTTAATGACCTTCTGATACCAGTAGAATGAATCTTTCTTATAGCGTTTCAGACTTCCTTTGCCGGCATCATCCTGGTCAACATAAATAAAACCATATCGCTTGGACATCTCTGAGGTAGAAAAACTAATCAAATCGATTGGCCCCCACATCGTATAGCCCATTAGTTGTACGCCATCCTGAACTGCAGCTTTCATTTGCGCAATATGTTTACGTAAATAGTCAATTCGATACGTATCATGCACTTGTTGATCAGTTGTTAATTGATCTAGAGCGCCTAGCCCATTTTCAACAACAAATAATGGCTTACGATAGCGATCCCACATCTCATTCAGTGTCACTCGCAACCCCACCGGATCAATTTGCCAACCCCAATCGGATTCCTCAAGGTAAGGATTACGACCACCAGTAGCCATATTACCGTTCACTTGTTCAGGCGCATCAGCTTGAGTTACCGTTGTCATATAGTAACTAAAACTAATAAAGTCAACCGGATACTTCGCTAAAATCTTCTGATCATCTGGTGCCATTTGAAGTTGAATATCATTCTCTGCAAAAAAACGATTCATGAATTCTGGATATTCCCCCCGAGCTTGAACATCCGTGAAGAATAAGTTCTTATCGTCTTCCACTTGAGCAGCCTGAACATCTGCAGGATTAGGTGTCGCTGGGTAAGTTTGCATTCTTGCCAGCATTGACCCAATCTTAGCATCCGGGTCAATAGCATGTAATTGTTTGGTAGCCAGTGCACTAGCGATAAATTGATGGTGCAGCGCTTGGTAACGTAACTGCATCTGATCATGCGCCGAATTCTCAGTATCAACAGCTCCAGTGGCATGAAACCCCCAAGTTCCGGTATTAATTTCATTAAAAGTTAAATAGTACGGAACGCGACCTTTAAAATGTTTAAAAACAACTTCAGTAAACCGATTAAAATCGGCAATGGTTGCCCGGCTGGCCCACCCATTTTGCTTAAGCGTTAATCCAATGGGCATTTCATAATGTGACAGTGTAACTAATGGTTGAATGTGATAGCGTCGTAATTCATCAATGACTCGATCATAGAAAGCAAGTCCGTCTGAATTTGGCTTGAGTTCATCACCTTTTGGAAATAATCGCGACCAAGCAATAGAGAAACGATAAACTTTAAATCCCATCTCAGCAAATAGTTTGATATCTTCTTTGTAATGATGATAAAAATCAACACCTCGACGCTTAGGATACATTGTATCAGTTTGATCATCTAGCGCCGTTTGAATTGAAGATATCGTTACATCATCCATTGACATATGCTTGCGATCCGTCGTTTTTTTCACTACTTCTGCCGTTGTCAGGCCTTTACCTGCTTCATTCCAGGCACCTTCAACTTGATTAGCTGCTGTCGCTCCGCCCCACAAAAAGTCTTTAGGGAACGTTTTAGGATAAGTTGGTTTATACATTAGCTGGTGCTCCTTCCATGATCTCCTTAGGTTGTAATTCTAAAATCCAATTATCACTAGCCTCCGTCGCATCAGTTGGCTTGACCATTTGATAGTCAGCCGTATTCGTAATAATGACCATGACAGTTGTATCGTAACCAGCCGTTTTGATCTTATCCACATCAAATTTAGTTAATAAATCACCACGTTTGACTACTTGGTTTTGCTTAACCATTGTTTCGAAGTATTGACCATTTAATTGAACCGTATTAATACCAATGTGAATCAGAATTTCAGCACCACTATTGGCCGTAATTCCAATCGCATGACCAGTGGGATATACTGCCGTAATTGTCCCATCAACGGGCGCTGTGACCGTCCCTTTATTTGGAACAATGGCTAATCCTTTGCCCATTGCTTCAGACGCAAATACTTCGTCATGAACACTAGTCAATGGAATAATTGTCCCTTCAACCGGAGCCATTACTGTGTTATCACTTTGATCACTTACTACTGAGTGATCAGCCTGCTGTTGACGAGCGAATCCAAAGAAGTACGTTAAGATCGCACCACCTAAGAATGCTACAATCAATCCAATGACTTCACCCATAAACCCATGTCCTAGAAAAGTTGGTACCGCTAATAAGCTAGGGAGTGTAAATGAGCTAGCGTGCGTACCAGCGGCGCCAATAATTGCACCACCAAGGGCACCACCCACAACGGCACAATAGAATGGTCGTTTTAACTTAAGCGTTACCCCGTAAATCGTCGGTTCGGTAATTCCAAACAATGCTGTGACAAAAGAAGACCCTGCTAATGCTTTCATTTTTTGATCTCGTGACTTCAAAAAAACAGCTAACGCAGCACCAGCCTGTGATAATACGGCCGCACTAAGAATTGGTAACAACGGGTCATAACCCATCTTAGCAATATTATTCATCATCAACGGTACGAACGTCCAATGTACACCAAAGATAACAAAGACTTGCCAGAAGGCACCCATGATAACACCAGCACCAATTGGCATGAAGTTATAAATTGCCATAACACCACTTGCTAATCCATTACCAATGAGTCCCCCAATTGGGCCGACAACCAACAGCGTCAATGGCACCATGATAATTAATGAAAAGAGGGGCGTGAAAATATTCCGAATTGCCGCTGGAAATAGCTTGTCCAGTACTGGCTCTAAATACGACAATACCCAAACTGCCAGCAGAATTGGGATAACCGTTGACGTGTATGTTGTTGGAACCACCGGAATACCAAAGAAATGTAGTGTTGTTGAATTCGTCATAACAGTTACTAAAGTTGGGTATAGCAGAGCTGCACCAAGTGACACCGCTACAAATTGGTTAACCTTCAACTGCTTAGCAGCAGTAAATGCTAGAAAAACAGGTAAAAAGTAAAAAATAGCATCACCAGCAGAATACCAAATCTTATAAGCCCCACTAGTCGTTGACATCCAATTAAAAGCAACCGCTAAAGCTAGCAACCCTTTCAAAATACCAGCACCAGCCAAAGCACCTAAAAACGGCGTAAAGATTCCGGAGATAAAAGCAATAAACCGATTAATGATGTTTTGCTTTTCACCCGTATCTTCCGTTGTAGTAGCTGCATCAGCCGCCGTATCAGGATTTGCTAATCCTGCTAAATCTGCTAAAACGGCAAAGACCTGCGCCACAGCATTACCAATAACAACTTGATACTGGCCCGCGCTTTGAACAACCGTAATGACACCATCTAAGTTTTCAATCGCCTCAGTATTCGCTTTGTCCGTTGACTTTAAGTTGAAACGTAGTCTGGTCGCACAGTGCCATGCTTTGCTAATATTATCTTTTCCACCAATATTGGTAAGAATTGATTGTGCTAATTCTGAATAATCCATACACTTTTTCCTCCCTTTATAAAACGACAAAAACCCAAGTAGGCCCGTTATCAACACTAAAAACACAGGTTGACTGGTTGCTACTTGGGTTTTGCCTAATCGAATAGTTACAATCCCAAAAATATTATTGATTCTCGTTCAACATCCGCTGAATGTGCATGATTAAGTAAATACGCTCATTCACCGAAACAGTCTGTTCCGTCGACTTCTTCACAAAAACAGCGATTTTTTGGACACAGGCAAAGGCTCGGGGGTATTGCTTAGATAAATGTTCAAATAAGAAATCATCATCTGCCCCTTGGGATTGATCAGGTCGTTTCAGCGTTAAACGCTCCGCAAAAAAGCGTAGATGAACTAAAAATCGTTGCAAACTAACACTCTCATCTGGCATCGTTAATGACAGCTGATACTTAACAATATTCAAAATATCATTAATCAGCTTAGTCATTGCAA
Organism: Lactiplantibacillus sp. ME-2; assembly: GCF_022549155.1. Classification (NCBI taxonomy): domain Bacteria; kingdom Bacillati; phylum Bacillota; class Bacilli; order Lactobacillales; family Lactobacillaceae; genus Lactiplantibacillus; species Lactiplantibacillus sp. ME-2. The sequence goes on along the minus strand of NZ_JAKZEQ010000015.1, from coordinate 51,116 downwards.
GTGTTTGATCAGTGTTAGAGTCAGCCATACTATTCTCAACAAACTTCATTGCAATAAATCCAGCTTCATCTTCCAACAACGTCACATCAAAATGCTTTTTAATCAGTGCCAATGCTTGCATACCGACTTGAAACTCACGGTGATAAATTCGCTTAGTTTCCCACAAGATTTCATTATGAATATCCATCTGATGGTGGTGCCGATAGACAGCAAAGTGAATATGGTCAGTCAATGAAATCAACAAATAAACATTAAAAGTCGTTTGCAATTGTTGTTCTGCCAACTCAATAATTTGCGAAGCAACTTCAAAATATTCCGGTTCAATATCTGCCATCAAGCTTTGGAAATTACTAATCCAATTATCTCCTTCTGGCGTATAAATCTTAGTAATCTGTTGTTGCTCAACATCGTCACCAGTATGCTTTTTGAACCCGATTCCTTTACCAATTAAGACAACTTCCCGTCCATTTTTTTCAGCCAATAGGACGTTATTATTAAAAACCTTTTTGATTCGCATGCGCACGCTCCTCGACTCTCATACCTAAATAAAGAAAAAAACCTAATAACCCACTGCATCCGTGCTATCAATCACGAATACAATCGATTAATTAGGTTTTGCCCACTAGCTAATGTTAGCGGTAACAATCCTTATTTACAATTAGCTAGTATAGCGGTTTCGGAAAACGATTGCAAGCGTTAAATGTCAATTTCTATCATCTCAGCAATGATATATTGCTGTCAGATATCACTAATTGCATTTCAACTACTTCAAATATTTAATTAACGTTTCATACGTATCAACATTTTGTAGCTGCACATTACTGAGCTGTTTAAGCCTAGTGTATAAATAACTGAATACCTGCCCACTATCTGCACGTTTTTCGTTAGCAAGTACTATTAGAATTAAGTAAATGGGGTTACCATCAATTTTCATTATTCCATCAAAAGTAATCGCAAAGACTTTATATGCATCACTCAATTCCGTGGAGGCGTGCGGCAACGAAACATGGTTTAATACTAATTGATTTCCGGCCGCCTCTCGTGCCAGCAAGGCCTTACTCTGATCATTGGTCAACAGTCCCTGTTCTGCAAAGTTCGTTAACCCGGCTTTCAATGTTTGGTTAACGTTTATATATTTAGTAGGAGCATGATAAAAATGACTTTTAGGCAAAAAGCTAGACAAGTTTTTCTGAATATAACTTTCACTACTCAGGCTTTTAAGATGCTCAAGCTCATCAAGACTAATGACACCATTGAATGTACTATCAAAATTAATTGGCAATTGTAAGTCGTTAGGATGAACGCCATTGCCAATAACTAAATTATAATTGATATAATTTAGACGTGATTCTAACTGTTCCTTTGAAAATACCATCTCAATATCAATATTGGAAATTTTCTGGGTAATAATCATTTTATTGATATTTGCTACAGATTGTTGTGTTGCATACATTAATGTACGTACATTTCTCGCAGTTGGCGATTCAATCGCATGTAAAACATACAACGCAATATATTCATCATCAATCTGAACGCTTTCAAAACACTGTTGCAACTTTTTTGATAGATCAAACGCAAAGTCAAAAGCAAACGGATTTTGAACTTTCAAATAACTAATCTGTTCTGACAAAGAGGCAGGTGCAATCGTTGGAAACATTGCGCTACGACAAAGATGTTTAAAAATCTCATTAACAAAGGAATGATTAAACGCTGCAAGTGTATAACGAGATCGGGTCGCTCTAACTGCCAACTGCACTTGACGAATTGTCATATGATTAAGCAATTGCTTCTTAGCATCAAAAAACACTGCCAGTGTGGCTGACTGCAAGTGCGGGACACCGCTTTTGAGCAATACTTTATAAAGCGTGCTTTTCATTATCACAGTATTATCTTTACTAATTAGTGTACAAGCCATAATTTGGGCACTTAGTTGTGAATCAGTTAAATAATCAAACATTTTTTCCGGTATTTGTTGTTTAACAATCATCCTTATCCTAGCAAGATCCTCTGACTGATTAATTAATTTAAACCTTTTTTCTACTAATTGATGATCGTCTGAAATCAAAGCCGCTAGTATGTCAATCTTTGAAATATGATTGACGCTTACAGAAATTCCTATTCGTGGCCGTAATCTGATTTTTAATATCTTTGCATATTGCCGATTTATCTTCTCAATACAGTTCATAATACTTTGTCGCGACATGAATGTTCGCTCAATAAGTTCGCCCATCGTAATATTAGGAGACACTAGAAGATTTAGCAATACTAACACACTCTCATGGTTGGACTGTGTCAGTAATCGATTTAGATTTGCCCTATTTAAAACAAGAAGATGATATTTTTTTACACTTTCAATCGAGCCAATACTTTCACTACGAAGTAAACCATTAATTCTAGCAATATCTCGTACAACCGTTCGACGTGATGTCTCTAAGAGTGCTGCCAAGTCCTCACCAGATAAATCATGCTCTTGTAGTAATAAAATAATTCTTAATTCTCGTGAATTCAACATACCTTACGAACGGATCCCGTACTCCATTCTTTTCAGTCCTTCCTGCAATTTAGAAATAGGACAAGCAATATTCATACGTAAATAATGACTGTCACCATATGTTGTCCCCGACATGATCCCAACTCGACCCGTATTAACAAGTCTATCTTGTAGTTTTTCAGCCGTTAGACCCAATTGCGAGACATCCATCCAAGCCAAATAAGTCGCTTCAGGCTGCTTAAATCTAATCTCTGGTAACTGACTTTTTAAGAAAGTAGATAGATAATCAAAGTTATTTTGCAAATACGTTATGAGTTGTACTAAATAGTCACTTCCAGTATTATAAGCAGCCATCTGAGATTCAATTCCAAGGATGCTAGCTGATGATAAAGCATTTTTTTGCTTTAATTCACATAAAAACATCTCACGTAGTTCAGCCTCAGGCTCAAATAAATATGCGCCAATCAACCCAGGGGTATTAAAAGTTTTAGTAGCTGAACAACATAGGACCACATTCTTAGTTGTAAATTCGGTTACAGGCGTATATGCTGCCTTTTGATACACAATGTCCTTATGAATATCATCTGAAATTATAAAGACATTATATTGTTGACATAGTGCAACTATATGCTTCAATTCATCATCTGAAAAGACCTTCCCGGTAGGATTATGTGGATTAGTCAAAAGTAAAATTTTTGTTGCTGTTTGCTTTAAAACAGCTTTCAAAGTATCCCAATCGATACTATAGTCTTGTTGTGCACTGCCCAATCTGACCGGCGCTAACACCCGCTGATTATCCTCAATCACATGATAAAAGGCGTCATACATAGGAGTGAAGACCGCTACACTTTCTCCAACGGCTGACTTCATTCGAATAAAGGTGGCAATTGAAAAAACAACACTGGGACTATATAAAATCCAATCTGAGTTTATAGTAACTTGATTTTGAGAGCTAAACCAATTAATAATACTATTTTTGTAATCCTCATTATTCCAGCGTGTATAACCATAAATAGGATGTTTAATACGCTGTTCAAGCGCCTCTTGGACGCCAACGGGAACCGGAAAGTCAGTATCTGAAATTGAAAATGGTAGAATGTCAGAACGACCAAAGCGATCTTGAATATAATCCCACTGAGTACTGTATGTCCCTCTACGATTTATAACCTTATTAAAATCATATTGCATGTTTACCGCTCCTATTTTATACAACAATAAGCAGGTGCGTTAATTATTCACACCTGCTCGTGGTCATTTCACTATGACAGGTGATAATCACTTATTTATCGTCAACCTGTGCTAACTTTTCTTGTTCCTTTTTCTCACGACGACGTAACCAAGCCGTTTTGAAAGTAATAATAAAGAATACGTTCAATACCAGACCAATTATGACAGACAAGTAAAACCAATACCACGGCTTCTCCAAACCAATTAACGGATCAAAAATACCAATTCCAGGTGCCATACGCTCCACATTTAACATTATTGTAATCGCCCCAGTAATCCCACCGGCTAAAGTATTAGCCGCAATCATCGGCAATGGTGCTGCTAACGCATATGGAATTGCCGGTTCGGTGGCAACCGTCATACCAACAAGAAAAGCGCTCCAACTTGCAGCCCGTTCTTGCTTTGTAAAGAGTTTAGGGCGAATCCAAGTTGAAATTGCCGCAGCCATCGGTGGCAACAAAGTTACAACCCCTACAATCCCATACCAGTTATAAATTCCAGAACTGAGTAACGAAAAACTGAAAAACCATGCTGTTTTATTAATTGGCCCCCCCATATCAAAGGCAAGCATACAACCAACTAGGAAGCCACCACCTATCTTCATCGACGTTGGAATATTCTTCAAAAATGCTAACAGAATACTCATTAACCAGCCCATGAACGGCCCCAGTAGATAATACGTCAGTAACCCAAAAACTAGTAATGTTACAAAAGGAATAATCATAAAACCTAAAATAGACTGAAAGTTCTTACCAAGACGTACTTTTTTAAAGTATTTAACAAAATACCCAACGGATAGCCCAATTACAATTGCACCTAAGAACCCTGCACCAGACTGAGTACCTAGCAAGTCAGTATCATTAGCCAAAAAAGTTACTAAGAATGCTGGTGCAAAAGCTGGCTTATCCCCGATTGCAAACGCAATATATGCACCCATGATTGGAATCATAAAAGTAAATCCCAGATTCCCAATACTGGTGATCACCCAAGCCAACGACGGTGATACACCTTTAGCTAAAGGTGTATTCGGCATTCCAAATTGAACCATCATGCTGCCAATTGCAATCAATAAGCCACCGCCAATTACAAATGGCAATGCGGCGGATACACCTGCCATGAGATAACTCATGATACCGTCAGTAACCGCATCCTGCTCACTGCCCAGTTTCACTTTTGAAGCCGTAAAGATTTCTGCCCGATCCTCGATATTATCGAATAACGTATCAATCTCTTTTAATGCTTCTGATACGGGAAGTTCAACGACCCTTTTGCCATTAAAACGTTGTTTGTCCTCATCAGTCATTCCCTTACCTAATGCTAAGATGACGTAGTTGGCGGTAGCAATCTGTTCTGGTGTCAGTTTATTTTCAACACCACTGGCTCCCTGAGTTTCAACGTGAACCTCATAACCTAATGATTTAGCCTTTTCTTCGATTGCTTCAGCTACCATGTAAGTATGCGCAATTCCAGCAGGACAATTAGTAACGGCCACAATTTTTAGATTTGCCATATAGATTTACCTACCTTTCTAACTGATTGCTTGATTAATAATTTCCAAAACTTCTCGTGTATCCCCTCGTTTTAAAATCTCTACAAAATCTTGATGCACTAATTTTCGACTTAACTGCGCTAACAGTTTTAAGTGCACATCGCCTTCATTTGCGGGCACAAGCAAACTAATAAACGTATTGACGGGTTTACCGTCTAACGACTGCCATTCAATATCAGTAGTACTACGACCGAATAAAATAGCTGCAGTTTTAACATTATTTGATTTTGCATGTGGTATTGCAATACCATTACCAAATCCAGTAGTTGATTCTTGCTCACGCTCCTGATAATCTTTCACTAAAGAGTCACGATCAACAACTAAATTCAGTGACGTGGCTAACTCCGCTAGACTAACTAAAATTTCTGCTTGCGTATGTCCTTCCAAGCTCATATTCATATTATTAATTGTAAACATTGCCATCTTGATAAAGCCTCCTCTTTCGTTTTCAAATTCATTGTATAAGAAAACGCTTTCTTTATTAATGAACAATATGTCACAATAAAAGTGACACATCTAATACATATCAGTTACTACACGCTCTAGCGCACTTTTATACCACTGTAAGTTAATTTAAATAATGTTCTACACACAAATTAACGGCACCATAAAAGGCACTACCAGTCTATTTATTGGCTGGTAATGCTTTTTAAAAATCTTATGCGTCGTAGTACGCTTAATACTTATTCAAGTTTAAGCTAATAAAAGTTTTGACGATATTATTTCTTAATTAAAAGCGAAAAAGATAGCGCTTTCCGAAAAACGTGTAGGGCTTTTAATAGATCCAAACTATCTCAACTAGCTTAGCGTAATCTTCGCTACTGTATCCATCGCCGTCACATTTTCCGTCGAATTAACTTCTATGTTCGCCACTTTGTCCATATTAGTCACAACTGTAATGACTGTTGCTTTTTTACCAGCAGCACGAATCGCTTCGAGATCCATAGTTACTAGTGGCGTTCCCGCTTTGACTTTGTCACCAATCTTGATTAGGGCATCAAATGGTTTTCCATCTAATTCGACCGTATCTAATCCAAGATGTAACAACAGCTCCAATCCATCTGAAGTTGTCATCATCACTGCATGTTTTGTATCGGCAAGTGTCTTAATTTCACCGTCAGCGGGTGCCGTAATAGTACCTTGCGTTGGCTCAATAGCAAAACCATCACCCATCATTTTCTGTGCAAAAACCTCATCGGGGACCTGCGTAATGGGCACCATTTTCCCACTTGCAATCGCCTTTAAATCAAGACTCACTGGCTTTTTCTTAAACCCAAACAATGAACTCACCTTCTAATTAAAATTTTCTTTAATTGCTTCGCGTGAAGCAACCAGTTGTTTAATATGTCGTTCATAATCATTCGTAATAAAAGTATAATAAAGTAAATCCACAACATATAATTGAGCCATTAAAGACGTAGTAGCAGCAGCGCGTGCTGTTTGATTTTCTTCGCTGTCATCATTTATTAAGATTATATCTGCTAACTTACCTAGTGTACTGGTTGCATTTCTACTCAGCACAATCACAGGGACATTAATTGAATGTGCCAAGTTAGCTAGACGAATACTTTCTGATTTTTCACCAGAATTAGAAATTAGTAACAACACAACATTTTGTCGTTGCGTTGTCATACCTACCGCTAACAAATGCGGATCCTGTGAATGAATAACAGCTTTTCCAATACGAATGAACTTTTGTTCAAAATCTGTTGCCACTACATTGGAGGCGCCTAACCCATAAACATAAACACTTGCTTTGTCAGCAATTAATTGACTAGCTGCTTGTAAGGCTGCATCATCCAATGAACGATTAGTTTCATCAATCGTATGTGTGATTCGCAATGCTAGTTTAGATTTAATAGCATCCAAGCTATCTTTGGGGTTAATTTCATCATATAACGTTTGATCAACGGTGCTTTCAGCTGACAACCGTAGTTTCAACGCCGGATACCCACCGTCTGGGATAAGTGTCTTCCCAAATCGCGCCACCGTAGCTGTGCTGACGCCCGTGGCTGCAGCTAATTCAGCGGTACTCATTTTAATCACCGCATTAGTATGGTCTAAAATATAACGGCCAATCTTTTGTTCAGCTTTTGAAAAATTCTCTAGTCTATTATGAATCGTAAATAAGACACTCGTCATATGGTGCCCTCCCAATTACAATTACTCGATTAGTTAGCTATGCCTCGATAACATGGCCTTCCTTATCTTTAGCAATTTTAGCACTACTTGGGATTCCAAAGAAGTAGGTCGCAACAAACCCACCAGCATAGGCTGCTAATAATCCAATCACGTAACCTAACCAATGACCGTTAGCAATCAATGGTATCAAAGCCACGCCAGAAGGACCGATTGCAGTTGCACCAATATTTCCTAGACCACCAATAACGGCACCTCCAATACCACCACCAATACATGCAGTAATAAATGGTCGGCCAAGCGGCAAGGTTACTCCATAGATTAATGGTTCACCAACACCTAACACACCAACCGGTAAAGCACCTTTAATCATATTTGATAGTTGCTTGTTATTGCGACACCGAATCCATAAAGCCAGTGCTGCGCCAACTTGACCGGCTCCAGCCATTGCTAAAATTGGTAGAAGTGGTGTCATTCCTAATTTATTAATCATTTCAATATGGATTGGTGTCAAAATTTGATGTAATCCAAACATAACCATTGGTAAGAAGAGTAAACCTAGGACAAACCCAGAAATAGCGCCACCAACATTCAGGATCCATTCAATCGCACCGACTAAGCTATTCGAAATAACACCAGCAATCGGCATAACTAAGAAGATTGTAAAGACCCCAACAACCAATAACGCAATAGTTGGTGTAATAATTATATCAATTGAATCTGGAATAACCTTGTGTAGCCATTTTTCAACAATCGCCAATACCCAAACAGCAAAGATAACCCCAATAATCCCACCTTGACCAGCAGACAACGCTTGTCCATTGAAGATGTTGTGGATTGGTGCTTGCGGCGTCACACCTGTTAACAACGTAACGGCCCCAATCACGCCACCTAATCCAGCGGTAGCCCCAAAAACCGTTGCACTATTAATACCAACATAAATAACTAAGTATGAGAACAGTCCACTATTAATTACTTTTAACACTGTTATAAAATCTGTCCAGCTCTTACTAATGTCTCCCGCTAACATCATGTTAGAAAGAATTGAAGCAATCCCAGATATTAACCCAGCACCAACAAACACCGGAATTAATGGAATAAAAATACTAGAAATGGCACTTAACACTTTGCGAACTGGCGTTTGTTTGATTTTAGCTTTTTGGGCAGCGTGAACTTCCTTAGCCTTCGCTTCAACCATTTCCTTGTCACGTTGATGTTCAGACTTAGTAGCCATTGCATCACTAGTAAACGTGCTAGGATCAGGAAATGGCTCCCCAAGTCCAACCCCAACTTGCTTAACCATTACGTCTGCAACCTTATCAACAGTTCCAGGGCCAACAATAACCTGTAAAGTATCTTCTTGGACAACTCCCATCACGCCATCAATAGCCTTTAATCCATCCATATCAACTAATGAGTAATCGCGAATTGTCATCCGAACACGTGTCATGCAATGAATCAACTTCTCAATATTCTGTGGCCCACCTACATGCGCATAGATAGCATTTGCAATCCGAGTATACTTATCTTCAGCCATATGAAACTCCTCCTTTAATTAACTGCTTGTCTTACAAAACCGTTGGCATGATCTAATCGAACACTAGCTTCAGCTTTGCTCATATTGGTCAAAACCATTACAATGGCCAACTTAACGTTCTGATCAGCAGTCATAAAGACTTTCACCGCTGTCTCATCCGAACAGTCCGTAGCTTGAACGATAATTCTTTTAGCACGTTCTACCAACTTTTCATTCGTTGGTTTGACGTCAACCATCAAGTTCTTATAGACCTTACCGATTCCGACCATTGATGCAGTCGATAACATGTTCAAAACTAATTTTTGTGCCGTACCTGATTTCAACCGCGTTGAGCCTGTTAATATTTCCGGTCCAACTTCAACTTCAATCGGAATTTGAGCATGCTGACTAATACTAGCATCAGCGTTACAAGCAATACTTACAGTTGTTGCACCTACTTCGCATGCATAATCTAATCCACCAATCACGTAGGGTGTTCGACCGCTTGCTGCAACCCCAACAACAGTATCATGGGACGTTAAGTGAAGATCAACCAGGTCTTGCTGTCCCAGCTCAATTGAATCTTCGGCACCTTCAACAGCCACCGTCATTGCTGACATTCCACCAGCAATAAGCCCCTGTACCATTTCTGGGCTAGTGCCAAATGTTGGTACGCATTCAGCGGCATCTAGAACACCCAATCGGCCACTAGTCCCCGCTCCCATATAAATTAATCGACCGCCAGCTTTAAAATTAGCTACAATTTTATCAACAGCACATTCAATTTGTGGCAATTCTTTAGACACAGCCACTGGTACTCGTTGATCCTCCTGATTCATTAATTCCAGCATTTCTTTAACCGATAACATATCCAGTGCCATCGTTTTTTGATTACGTGTTTCAGTCGTTAACTTTTCCAAATTCATTGCTTCTCATCCTTTCTAATAAATTGGACCGCTTGATTGCTGCCTATTAATGCCAATAAAGATAAGTCAGTCGTCACCACTTGTCCCACAACATTCACTCGCGGGTCCGCACTCAATGACTGTTTCAAGATTTCTAGCTCACCCATATACCGACCATAACGCGAATTATCTACAGTAATTGTTCCTACCGGGCGTTTTCTTGTCTGCATCGGTGGCATTGTCTTTATTTTTTGTCGCCCTTCGACCAAACGAATTACATCACGGGCGACATCTGGACGATTATGCCAGATATCTTGGTAAAGGCTTGCTATTGAGGTTTGAATGGATAGTTGCAAAATATTATGTTGGAAATACAATCGAAATTGTTCCAGAGCCGCCCTGCTTAAAGCAATGTCGCCGATATAAACTTTATCCGTTGCCAACTTTCCTAATAAATTCAATGTTGAGGCCAGTGGGTGCCGGTAACGATCACCTTCAAGTGTAGGTAACCCAGCAAATACAGGCCCGCGTAATTCCTCATCCCCGGCTACGAATGCCATAGTAGTGAAGCCTTGTTGCTTTAACCAATTATTTTTACTTTGGTACCACTCATAATCCAGTCCAGTCGCGGGACGTGGATAATAATTATGCCAAGCTTCCAAATGTTGAAAATTAGCATCACACTCATGTAATTTAGCAACATCGCTCGCACTGATCGTACTAGCATTTAGTGCGACTGGTAGCTGTCGTGATAATTGTGCAATCTGCGCCGGATTCAAGCCATCATCTACTCGCAGAGCTGTTAGACCAAGATCTGTTAATTGCTGAATGTTATTGATATCAATCGATATTCGTTTCAAGCCATTAGCGGAGACATCAGCAGTAAGTGTCAGCCCCAGCTGACGGCAAACTGTTCCCAACTCTTTCAATCGTGGTACATAACAACTCGCATCATCTTCTGGAATATGCATCGAAGTAAAAACACCTTCGAAGCCGGCATTCCTCATTGCTTTCATCTGTGCAATTCTCTCGTTAGTGAGCGATTCATTTAAATAAACTGAAAATCCCAGCATAACTTCCTCCTGAATGATAACGTTTTCATCAACAAATAAAATATACCACCTTTGCAATTTAATTACAATAAAATCAGTAAAAACATATTATTAAAGAAACTAAATTACTTTTATTCTGATTTTTGACAAAAAAATATTACCGGCCAGTACTGCCAGTAATATTTTTGTATATCCATTAAATTTTCTATTTCTTTGTCAGCCCATTATGCTTAATCACATCTTGATACCAGTAGAACGACTTCTTGGGATAGCGAGCTAACGTCCCGTGGCCCTGATCATCTAGGTCCACGTAAATAAAGCCATACCGCTTACTCATCTCGCCAGTTGATGCACTAACAAGGTCGATGCAACCCCATGGTGTGTAGCCCATCAAATCGACGCCATCATCAATGGCACCAGCCATCGCTTCAATATGTTGCTTCAAATAATCAATGCGATAATCATCTTCAACATAGAAATTCTTATCAGGTTTATCAATCGCACCTAGGCCATTTTCAACCACAAACAACGGTTTCTGATAGCGATCATATAGCTCATTTAACGCAATCCGTAACCCGGTTGGGTCAATCTGCCAACCCCAGTCACTCGCCTTCAAAAATGGATTCTTGACGCCGCCCATCAGGTTACCAGCAACAGTATCGGTTACACTACCCGTGGTTTCTACCGCGCTCGACATATAATAACTAAACCCAATATAATCAACTGGATATTGTTGTAGTAATGCCAAGTCGCCATCTGTAGTCTCCAGATCATCAAAGGTCAGATTATATTCAGCCAGCAGTCGCTTGGTATAGGTCGGATAAGCTCCACGTACTTGAACATCCGCACAGAAGAAGTTGAAATCTTGATTATGCTGCAAATTAGCCAGCTGGTTAACTGGGTTCGAATCATAAGCATAACTAGTGGCATAGAGAATCATACAGCCAACCTGAATATCATCTCGCAATTCGTGGGCGATTTTGACTGCCTTAGCACTGGCCACAAACTGATTGTGCCATGCCTGAAAAACGTTCTTTTTGTCATTAGCACCCGTCGATGGCACTAATCCTTGGCCCATCACCGGAAAATGTGCCGCACTATTGATTTCGTTGAAGGTCATCCAATACTTAACCTTTGAAGCATAACGCGTTAAGATGGTCCGCGCGAAAGTTTCGTAGAATTCAATCAAATACCGGTTCTTCCAGCCACCATACCGTTTGGCCAAGTTCAATGGCAATTCATAATGTGAGATTGTAATCACTGGTTCAATATTATTGGCCAAGCATTCGTCAATCACATCATCATAAAACTTTAATCCGGCTTCGTTAGGTTGCGTTTCATCACCGTTTGGAAAAATTCGTGACCATGCAATTGAGAAACGATAACACTTGAAACCCATTTCGGCAAACAGTGCAATATCTTCTTTGTAATGATGATAGAAATCAATACCTTCATGGTTCGGATAGGTGTACTTATCTGTATCGATCGTCCAGTCAAAATCTGGTTGACTAACGATTTTAAATCGGTCTTTGCCACCTGGTAACGCATCCGCAATCGATAAGCCACGACCACCTTCTTGGTAGCCACCTTCTAACTGGTTGGCAGCAGTCGCGCCGCCCCATAGAAATCCTTCTGGGAACTCTGACATTTAATCAACACCCTTTCTAGTTAGCTAATAATGATAGCCCTTACAACAAGTATAATCAATCATTGGTCTGAATATCAATTATTAATAACTATCCCAAATCTTCCCCATTCGAAGCAATTACTTTCTTATACCAGTCAAATGAGTCTTTCTTCATCCGCTTCAAACTACCATTACCTTCATCATCTTGATCGACATAGATGAAGCCATACCGCTTAGACATTTCGGATGTACCGGCACTAATGACATCAATGCAACCCCAGGTCGTGTAGCCCATCAAATCAACACCATCCTTGACTGCTTCTTTCATCTGTTCAATATGTTGACGTAAGTAGTCAATCCGATAATCATCATGAATCTTACCATCGGCGCTGATTTCATCTTCGGCACCTAAGCCGTTCTCAACAACGAATAATGGTACCCGATAGCGATCCCAGAACTCGTTCAAGGTAATCCGTAAACCAACTGGGTCAATCTGCCAGCCCCATGCACTGGATTTCAAGTATGGATTTTTACCACCCATTGATAAGTTACCACTGGCTTGTTCAACATCATCAGTCGCCGAAGTAATCGTCGTCATATAGTAACTAAAACTTAAGTAATCGACCTTGCCTTCAGCTAACAATTGTTCATCGCCAGCTGCCATCGTTAATTCAATCCCGTTTTCTGCAAAGTACCGGTTCATATATTCTGGATATTCACCACGTACCTGTACGTCAGTAAAGAACAAATTCAATTGATCTTGCAATTGGGCCGCCCGAACATCAGCTGGATTAGGCGTATTGGCATAAGTTTGCATCCGTGCAAGCATTGAGCCAATTTGGGCCTCAGGATCAATCTCGTGACACTGCTTAACTGCAATTGCACTTGCAACAAACTCATGATGTAGCGCTTGGTAGCGTAATTGCATTTGATCATGTAAGCTTAGATCACTATCAATTGCACCAGTACCAGTAAATCCCCAAGTTGAAGCGTTAATTTCATTGAACGTTAGCCAGTACTTCACAACACCCTTATAGCGTTTGAATAGCACTTCAGTATAGCGAGTGAAATCTGCAATTGTCTTGCGACTTGCCCAGCCATTATTCGTTAATGTTAGGTTTAATGGCATTTCATAGTGGGAAATGGTCACTAGGGGCTCAATACCATACTTGTGACATTCAGCAAAAACATTGTCATAAAACTTCAAACCAGCTTCATTAGGTTCAGTTTCATCACCTTTAGGAAAGATCCGAGCCCATGCTAAGGATAGGCGGTATACCTTGAAGCCCATTTCCGCGAATAGCTTAATATCTTCCTTGTAGTGATGATAGAAGTCGACGCCACGGCGCTTAGGATAGAGCTTATCCGTTTGATCATCAATGGCAGCTTGGACACTCTCTTTAGTAACCTCGTTCATCGACATTACTTTGCGGTCAGTAGCCTTCTGAACAACTTCAGCAGTTGTTAGGCCCTTCCCATCAACGTTCCAACCCCCTTCAACTTGGTTGGCAGCAGTCGCGCCGCCCCACAAAAAGTTCTTTGGAAAGCCAGTTGGCATTGTTTTTGAATACATAATTGAAAACTCCCTTTAATTAGTTTAATTGTAATAATGGTTCAGTTGCATTAACTTCCGTAGCAGCTGGAAAAGCCAGTTTAACGTCATGATAGTTCTTAGAATTAGTCACAACCATTGGCGTTGTAACGGGATACCCTGCCGCCTTAATCGCTTCAATATCAAACTTCACTAGCGGCTGACCAGCTTTGACCGTCTCGCCCTTTTGAACTAGCGTTTCAAAACCTTTGCCCTCTAATTCGACAGTATCCATTCCAATATGCATCAAGATTTCAGCACCATCTGTTGTGTTTAAACCAACGGCATGTCCAGTTGGGAACACGAGTGCTACTTCGCCGTCAGCTGGAGCGTATAAGACACCATCAGTTGGTTCGATTGCAACACCTTTGCCCATTGCACCTGATGAGAAGACCTCATCCTTAACTTCACTTAGTGGGATGATTTGGCCCGTTTCGGGGCTACTTAACTTAGTGGCCGCATTGTAAGTGACGTTTGGTTCTACTTTAGTTGCTGCACCAGTTGGTGTCGTTTCTACTGAAACACCACCGGCCATGACTGGATCAGCCGTTGCCGCAGTTTCTACGACCTTAGTTTGCTTGTCATTACTATCAACACTCTTGTAACCAAATAACATTTGTAGGGCAAAACCAAGGACTGCAGCAATGGCCATCGCAATAATTAAGCCATATACAGAGCCGTCTACCCCAGTTTTAGAATTAATCGCAGCTGGGATTGAGAATAATCCCATACCGCCCATCATATACATTTTTGTACCTGCAAAACCAATAATACCGCCACCAATTGAAGCGGCCACACAACTCAGAATAAATGGGCGCTTACGTGGCAATGTTAACCCATAAATGGCAGGCTCCGTAACACCGAAAATACCGGAGATAAAGGCTGGTAAAGCAATACCGCGTGTCTTTTGATTTTTCGTTTGTAATAGAATGCCTAATACAACTCCAGTTTGGGCAAACGAAGCGGCTAATGATAATCCTAAAATAGGGTCAAAGCCTTGTGAGGCTAGGTTGGCCATCATAACAGCTACGAACCCCCAGTGAACACCAAAGATAACGAAAACTTGCCAGAAAGCACCCATCACAAGCCCAGCAACGATCGGACTGAAGTTATAGATTGCAACACACACTGTTGAAATACCATCACTTAACCAACTTGCAACTGGTCCAATAATTAAAAAGGTAATCGGCACTGCAATTAATAACGTAATAAATGGGACTAAGAACGTCTTAACTACCGTTGGCACGATTCGTTTTGCAAATGCCTGAACTTTAGATGCAAACCAAACGGCCAAGATAATTGGAATTACTGAAGAAGTATAGCTCATCATCACAACCGGAATACCTAAGAAAGTCGCGTGAATCTGTGATTCAAAGATACTACCACTGAACAACGTGCTTAATACTGTCTTACTGCTGTTCAAAGCGACAATACTTGGATAGCAAAGCGCCATCCCAATCGCCATTCCGACAAATTGATCAACATGAAACTTTTTGGCTGCTGTCAATCCCAAAACAATTGGTAGGAAATAGAAGAAACCATCACCGATCGAGTAGAGAATCTTGTATGTTCCTGAATTCTCTGACAACCAATTGAACGCGACAAACATCGCAACGAACCCTTTGATCATCCCAGCCGCACATAAAACACCTAACATCGGCGTAAAAATACCAGAAATCAAATCGATGAACCGGTCAAAGATACTCATCTTTTCCCCGTCTTCATAATCATCAGGTACACTACCACCATCGGCAAAACCACCGACGCGAATGAGCGTTTCATAAACGTCTGCAACTTCATTTCCAATGACTACTTGGTACTGACCACCGGACTGAACAACTGTAATAACACCATCTGTATCTTTTAATTCATCAGTATGGGTAGCGTTTTCATCTTTGAGCTTAAACCGCAACCGGGTTGTGCAGTGAACCACGCTCTTAACATTATCCTTACCGCCAACTCCGGCGATAATCTTTTTACTTAAATCTTCATAAGCCATCATTGTTCCTCCTCATTTATCTATAAATCAATAATTGCAATTTGAGTAAACAAAAACCCAAATGTCCTTTCTTCAAACCACGCCACTAGGGCCCTAGTGACTGCTGCTCTCAAGAAAAGATATTTGGGTTAATGCCTGCATAACCAGTAACACACCGTTAATAATCTTATTTATTCACTTTTTTGTCGGTGGGTGACGCGCCAGATGTGAAGGGTCAAATAGACTTTGTCATCCGGCTCTAGTCGCCAGCCAGCCTTACTTTGTAAAAATGTATCGATCCGTTCCACTGTTGCATAGGCATGCGCATATTTTACTTGCATCAACTGCAGTAATGACTGATCTAATTCACTGCCAGTTCCATTACTGCGGCTAACGCGTTGCACCATTAGCGCACGTAAATGCGCAATGAAACGATTGTAATTGAAGGACTCTGGGTCCAGATGCATCTGGTATTGATATTGCACGATATCAATGATGCCACTGATCAATTTCGTGATTTTAATCGTTTCCTGCAACTTGGAACCATCTGAACCAGCATTGATGAAATGATAAGTCATAAAAACCACTTCACTTTTAGGAAGGATCACGTCCGCCGTCACATTAATTAAATCGACCGCTTGACTGGCTGCGTGAAACTCCTTAGGAAACAATTTTTTAACTTCCCAACGGACTGTGCCGTTATCGACATCGATTCCATCATTGGCTCGCTTCAACGCAAAATCAATGTGGTCTGCAAGCACAAAGTACTGATAATCACTAAAACTGACCTTCAACAGCGGCTCCACTAGGTGAACCACCTTTGTTGTAATCACAAACGATTGGGGTTTTAAATCTTGAAAAGCGTCAATATCAACATTCTGTTTCAAAGTTGCCACAAAACGCCGCTGAATTTTCTGATCATCAATCTGATCACCCTGATGCTTACCAAAACCTACGCCATTACCAATTACAATCCATTCAACATCCTGATCGTCCACCACTAAAGCGGCATTATTATTGAAGTTCTTTAGAAATTTCACCACTCACGCCTCCTGGATTTTCAAACAAAAAACCTACTTAAAGAGTATCACATCTCACTGAAGAGACTGTGAATACAGATATGAGTAGGTTTATGCCTGATCGAATCAGTAACACGCTTTAATTTATATTATTTATACTAGCAACAATTGTAAGCGGTGTCAACCGCATGTGAATATTTTTTTGTCATACTTCCATCTGGTCAATTCGCTATAATCCTTCATCATTCGCTACGGGCACCTTGCAATACATCATATTCTTTTCCAGCCACTACCACTACTAACGGTAAGCCAGTGACAAGCTTAACTTGCGTTTTATCTTGATATAGTTGAACTTCTAGCACTCGACCACGAAAACGCAACCGATAACTAAGATGCGTTATCTGAGTTGGTAAATGATTGGTAATGTGTAACTTACCGTCAGCGACATACATCCCAGCAAATCCATACGTTAATCCCAACCAACTGCCGCCCAGATTTGCTTCATGAAGCCCATCTTTGGCATTACCTTGTAGATCAACCAAATCCATTAACGATGTATCCATATAATAACTGAACGCCTTATCATGATCACCTAGTCGGCTCGCCAAAATACTGAAAATCGATCGTGATAAAGAGGAATCATGCGTCGTAATTGGTTCATAGTACTCGTAATCTCGCCGCAATTGTTCCAGTGATTGATCTTCTGGAAACAACATTTCCGCTAATAACGTATCTGCCTGCTTGTTGACCCGGTGACGATAGATCATGAGCGGGTGATAATGTAACAACAATGGATATTGTGTTGCTGCCGTCGTCGCAAAAGGCCATACCGGCATCTTTGGTGAATTATCTGTGCAGTGACTTGTTGTTCTTGATCATACGGTAGGTATATGTTCGTACTTGCCTTTGTGAACTGTGCTTGCTCATCAGCATCGCCGTCAATATAATGATTTTCAAGTAACCAAGCTGCAAAAGCCATATTTTCCTTAGCCATCCGATTCGTGTAGTAATTATTATCTACCAAGGCGGTATATTCATCCGGCCCCGTCACCTTGTATAAGCAGAATTGCGACCGGCCATCACGCTGTTGCCAGCTACCAAACTGCAACCAGAAACGTGCGGTTTCCAGGACAACTGCTGCACCTTGTTCCCGCAAGAAGTTCTGATCATTAGTGACATCAAAATATAACTTAACCGTATGCGCAATGTCCGCATTGATGTGATATTGCGCAGTGCCAGCAGGAAAATAGGCACTTGCTTCTTCACCATTAATCGTTCGCCATGCGTACAATGCGCCCCGTGTCACACCCAAGCTCCGCGCCCGCTCTCGAGCTTGCGGCAAAATACTAAACCGATAATGCAACAGTTGCTTGGCAATTTGTGGCTGCGTATAAATGAAGAACGGTAACATATACATCTCGGTATCCCAGAAATAATGGCCCTCATAGCCCGGTCCAGTAATCCCTTTAGCTGCAATGTTCGTTAACCCGTTACGACCAGCTGATTGAAATAACTGGAACAAGTTATATTGAATCCCAGTTTGTAACTTTTTATCACTAATTTGCACTTGCGACTGTTGCCAAAAGTCCGTTAAAATCTGCCGATTACGAGCCACAATATCGTTGGTCCAACCCATTATCTTATCCGGCAACGCTTGATTAATTTCACTGATTTGGCGCGTAAACGACCAGCTCAGCGTTGTCTGTACTTCGATGGTACCACTGCCATGAAAACCGGCATGATCGCCATATACTTCAAAGCCTGTCGGAAAGCTGGTCAACCAATCCCGTTGCGTTATTTGTTGGTGTGTTGAAGCTACCAACGTCTGCCACTCTATTTGCTGCTGACGATCAGCTGGTATAAATTGGTTGGTTAACCCAGATTGTCGTTGCGCCACTCGCGGATCGTCCGCGTCCGCCGTCGTCGCAGTTACATCATGAATAATCGGCCGCGTGAACCGCAACGTCCCCGTATAATCAAGCGAAGTCAGTTCGTAGTTCAAGAATAGTTGATGCGAATTATCCAACGCAATCATTGATTTAACGACCAGTTCAAAATGATGGTGGTCGGAGGTAACAATCTGAAACTTTTCCGTTAGTACGCCCGTATCAAAATCAAGCACGGCATCGTCGACCGTCATATCCCAGTCACCAGGAATCTCAGAACTTGTCTTCTCAGTTGCAAAGTCTAAGTACCGCGGGCTTGTTAATGAAATAATCGTTTGATGATTTTTCGCATATCCATAGGCACTTTCTCCATATGTGATTGGATTCGTCGCATAATAGCCATTGATGAGCATCACTGGTAGTGTTGCTTGTTGATTACCTGTAAACGGTACTGAGTCCCGAACACCCATGTGACCATCACCCAAGGCAAAAATCGTCTCCAGATACTGCCGATTCGTCGTTGCCACATCTTTTAATGTTAACTTATCAATTTGCATAGTCTCCCCCACTTTCGACTTCATTTGCTGTAGTATAGCATCCGAAATAAAGCGGTTTCATCGATTTGAGAATCACTTTGCTGCTTTTCGCATAAAACAATCGCTTAGTACCGACAATATACTAACGTTAATGAGAACGTATTTAAAGTGACGGAATAATCTCGTTGTAACCAAAAAGCTTCGCTGACCTGACAATCAAGTTCTCGATTATCAGGTCAGCGAAGCTAAAATTATTTCTCAGTACGCTTTATATAGTTGCAACACTCTCACGTTCAACCAATGTGACTGGGACTAACCGCGTGGCAGATTTGCCAACCAAACAATTAACACTTTCAATACCAATCTGGACAAAATTCTGGGTAACACTTGTCAACGCAGGAGTCGCAATATCGCAGATGAGCGTTCCATCAATGCTGACAACAGAAAGCGCCCCAGGTAGCTTCACATTACTCTCCTGAGCAGCCTTTTGTAGTCCGGCCGCCGTCATATCACTAGCTGCAACAACCCCAGTAATGCCCAGCTCTTGATAAGCATTAAAAACATTATAACCAGCCTGATAACTATAATCTCCGGGTTGCACCCATTCAGCTTGCCCATGAATCGAATAATCTTTTAACGCCGCTTGATACCCAGCAAGCCGTTGACTACCTGTATGATAATGGTCGATTCCGGCTAGGCCAATTGTCCGATGACCATGCGAAATTAAATACTTTGTCGCCAAATAGGCCGCCTGATAATTGTCAGAGCTAACAGACTTGACGCGTTCATCTGCTAGATTGATCGAAACAAAACAAAACGGTGTCTTTGATTCTGTTAATAATTGTAAGTCTGCTTTATCTGGTTCAATCGCCATTAACAAAATACCTGAAACAGTACGTTCCAAGGCGGTCACAATTGCTTGATGTTGTAACTCGGTATTCCGATTACCAGCATATAGAATAATAACCTGTAACCCGATCTCAGTCGCGCGCTGTTGAATACCATCAATAATTCCACTTGAAAAATTCGTCGGCGTGACGTTGACAATAACGGCAATCACGTCCGTCTTCTTTTTAACCAATTCCATGGCTAGTGTATTCTTCCGATAGCCGAGATCCTTAGCAACTTTTAAAATACGCTCCTGAGTCTTGTCGCTATATGTACCCTGTTTTTTCGCCAACACTCGTGACACTGTAGCAATTGAAAAGCCAGTTTTAGCGGCAATATCTTTGATTGTTGGCTTCATTTTTCCAGCTCCCCTCCGATTTAAATTAATTATAGCGCTAAAAGCAGGTAAAATCATTGCCAAAAGCGTAAACGTTTACTTTATTATTAAAACGGTATTGTAAACGTTTACGTTAAGTGCTAGTATTGCCCTGTTAAAAGTGATTACCTTTTAAGGAGATGGATTCTCATGAACCAACCTGCAGTACACCCGAATAAACCAATCGCTGATGTTTCCAGTAAGCCTAAGACATCTACTATTGCTAATTCGCTGCCCAACCTCCCATTAAAAACCATCTTTGCAATTACCTTTGGTTTTTGTGGGGTTAATATGGCCTTCTCATTACAATCATCACAGATGAGCCGGATTTTCCAGACCATTGGCGCTGATCCCACCAAACTAGGACTCTTCTTCATTCTGCCACCATTGGCTGGATTATTCGTCCAACCACTAGTCGGTAAATACTCTGATCGAACTTGGACGCGCTTTGGTCGTAGAATGCCCTACTTACTATTCAGCGCACCATTAGCGGCGTTGGTCATGGTTTTATTACCAAATGCTGGTTCATTCGGCTTTGGCTACGCTTCAACTGCTGCATTACTATTTGGTGCTATTGCTATTTTATTTATGGATTTATCAAGTAATGTTTGCATGCAACCATTCCGCATGATTATTGGAGATATGGTTAATGAAAATCAGAAGGACAAAGCATGGTCTTGGCAACAAGCTTTCAGTAACCTAGGAGGCGTACTTGCTACTATTCTACCGTTCGTCCTAACTTACTTTGGTGTTGCAAACACGGCGCAAAAAGGCGTTGTCCCTCTTTCTGTAAGAATTGCGTTTTATATTGGTGCCATTATTTTATTAGGCATCTCAGCATATACTATTCATACGGTTAAGGAATATGATCCTGACACGTACGCACTTTATCATCATATCGATCCTGAACAACATAAGCACACCAAACCTATTTGGCAATTAGTAAAAGAAGCCCCGAAAGCTTTCTGGGAAGTTGCCCTCGTTCAACTATTTGCCTGGATTGGTATTCAATATATGTGGACTTATACTACTGGTGCTATCGCCGAAAACGTTTGGCACACAACTAATGCTGCTTCGGCTGGCTATCAAGCTGCCGGTAATTGGTATGGAATCTTGACCTTCATTCAATCAATGGCCGCCGTTCTATATGGTTTCTTAGTTCTTTCACGGACTAATCCATACAAGCGAAAGTTTTGGTATCGCTTTGGCTTAGCTAGCTTCGCAGTTGGCCTCGTTTGGGTATTCTTCATTCACAACCAGTACCTATTAATTGCCCCATTCTGTTTAATCGGTATCGGCTTCTTTACGGTGCATGTCGAGCCCTTTAATATCTTTACTTCTTCACTAGATGGTGCCAATGAAGGCTCATATATTGGAATTTTTAACGGTACGATTTGCTTGCCACAAATTCTCGCATCCGTTGCCAGCTTTATGGTCTTTAAATTCGTTGGTAATTCGATGCCTGGAATGATGCTTATTGCTGGTATCTCAATGTTCATCGCAGTACTTGCCATTAGTATTATTAAGCAAGACAAGCCTCAAGAAGATTTGTCAGAGAATCCAACTAAATAAAAGTCATTTTACTAAGGAGTGTTTTTTAATATGAGTGCATTACCAAGTTACACACAGAACGGCCAAACGATTACGTTTGCTTTCGCCCAACCATTACAATTAACTATTGTTACGCCGGAAATCATCCGCGTCTTTATTAATCGCGGTGAGCAAGGTGAATCCTATGCAATTGAGGGTCATAAAATTCAGGCGACTGATTTCACTATTGAAAGTGCTGGTGATCATTACATTATCCGGACATCAGCTTTAACGATTCACCTCGATTCCGAACGGCATCTTGATACCTTTGATAAAGATGGCAATGCCTTGATTACCGATTATCGTGGTGAACGCATTCACTTGAAAGGCGTCGACAAAGTCCATGAACGATTAGTTGAGGCAGAAGGCCATTCAGTGACTAAGGCACCTACTAAATCTGATCAAGGTTACTACGAAATCATTAAATCGCTAGCACCTGATGAATATCTTTATGGACTTGGTGACAAGACCGGATATCTAAACAAACGTGGTTTTGCCTATGATAATTGGAACGTTGATAACCCCGCTCCCCAGCTGGAGATCCTACCTAATATTTACAAGTCAATCCCAGTGATGTTGGGGCTAAAAAATGGGCATCCTTACGGTATCTTCTTCGACAATACCTACCAGAGCCATTTAGATATGGGTAAGGAAAGCAACCATTACTACTTTTATTCAGCTGTCCAAGGTAACCTCGACTACTACATTATTGGTGGTACCACGTTAAAAGACATTGTCACCAATTACACCTATTTAACTGGTCGAACGCCACTACCTCAAAAGTGGACGCTCGGTTACCAACAATCACGGTGGGGCTACAGTGCTAGTCAAGAAGAAGTGCAAGCAATTGCAGATAACCTTGCAAAGTACGACTTACCATGCGATGCGATTCACTTTGACGTCGATTACATGGATGGTTATCGGGTCTTCACCTGGGACAAGGATAAATACCAGGGTAATCCCAAGAAGTTTATTACCAAGTTGAACCAACAGGGTCTCAAGGTCATCCCAATCATCGATCCCGGTGTTAAACAAGATTCTGACTATCACATTTATGCCGAGGGTCTTAAAAAAGGCTATTTCGTTAAATCTGCTGACGGTGATGTCTATATTAACAAAGTATGGCCAGGTAACGCTGCTTTTCCAGACTTCGGTCGTCCAGAAGTTCGTCAGTGGTGGGCTAACAACGGTAAATTTTTAACTGATTTAGGTGTCGCTGGTATTTGGATCGATATGAACGAACCCGCTACGTTCGAAGGTCCGATTCCAGATGACGTGGTCTTTAATGATCAAGACACGCCTTCAACACATAAGAAGATGCATAACGTTTATGGCCATAATATGGCTAAAGCAACCTATGCTGGACTAAAAGAGCAAAATGGCAACCGACCATTTGTCATCACACGGGCAGCTTACGCCGGAACTCAGAAATACTCGACTGTTTGGACCGGTGACAACCGCAGTATGTGGCCACATATCCAAATGATGATCCCACAACTCTGCAATCTAGGATTAAGTGGCTTTAGTTTTACTGGAACTGACATTGGTGGCTTTGCCTCAGACACGACATCTGAATTACTGACACGGTGGATTGAAGGGGCAATTTTCAGTCCACTGTTACGGAACCATGCAGCATTAGGGACTCGCCAACAAGAACCATGGGCATTTGGCGAGCCAACGTTAAACATTTATCGCAAGTATCTCAAATTGCGTTATCGTCTGATTCCTTATCTATACGATTTATTTGCTAAGGAAACCAAAACTGGCTTACCAATCATGCGTCCCGTTGTCTTAAACTACGATCAGGACCCTCGTGTACGCGACTTGAATGACGAATACATGGTTGGTGACGACATACTAGTTGCCCCCGTTGTTCAAAAATCTCAATTTAAGCGGTTAGTTTATTTACCAGCTGGGAACTGGGTTGATTTTTGGAACGGTGCTGAGTATGCCGGTAATCAGGATATTGTAGTCGATACCCCACTCGATAAACTACCATTATTTGTAAAACAAAACACCATTTTGCCATGGGGACCCGCTGTTAGCCACATTAGCGATGAACCGTTGAAAGCGATGACGTTTAGAGTATTTGGTACTCAAGGGACCTACCAACACTATCAAGATAATGGACGTGACTTTAAGTATCAGTCAGGTGAATGGAACAATTACACAATTACCGTTGATCATAACAAGGTTAATGTGCAACTCACTCATCACGGTTATCAACCAGTTTATCAGCAGATCACAGTTGAATTGTCTGATCATGTTGTTAAACTCACTTACGATAATGACAGTAGCTGTTATCGAGAATAGTAGCTTAATATTTTAATCTTTAACTTTAATAAACACCTTAGGATACCAATCACTCCTAAGGTGTTTATTATTTCAATTACTATTGGATATATTAACGTGCTCTTTTCCTAAATAAACTTGTCATTAATATCTTAATGTCTATCCAGTCGCTCAAATTAATCCCCTTATTCAAAACATGATCATATAAAATTTGGTGAAAATGTATTTTAGTAGGTATTTCAAGCATCTCATAACTATTATGTTTTCTATCAATTAAACCCAACTTACCATCGAGCTTAACATGATAACTTATATCATCTAGTGTCATATTAACAGCAATGCCAGCCATTGGAACTTACTCTGAAAACAGTGATACATAAAAGAGGAAATCAACTGATAACAAACTGATTTCCTCTTTTAAACAATTTTAACTATTACAGTAGTGGCTTTTAGTTAACTGCATAGTATTGTGCTTCTGATCGTAATGGATAAGAAATTAATTCAGTCGTATCCAAGTGCTCATGGTTTAAATTGACACTGTTAATTTGACTATTGTCATAAGTTCTATAGTAATAAACTCCCTTGTTCATATCACAACAAGAAGAATAGATTGTATATTCGTACTTTCCGTCAGTAACTTCACATAGCCCTTTTTGTTGTTCTACAGACCCTAGTATATGGAAAAACTGACTAACACTGCCACTCTCTGTCTGCATCGGCAACGAGTTTAATTTAGTAAAAGCGGCTCTGACAAATCTAGACATTGAGGACAAGTCTCCAGGTAATCCTAGTCCGCCCATTCCTCTACTATAACTATCTAAATCCACTTTTTCCGAAAAACTATTTTGGGGTGTGCTATTTGATAAGGCACGATAGTTGTTCAAATTAAATAATTGGTAGTCAAAATTAGGATTGTTTGTTAACACACCTACTGGATTGTCGTAAATTTTTAGTCCTTCTTTAACACTTTCAATAACTATCGATTCCTGTTTATCAGCAACCAACCAATGTAGCGGTGATAATGGTAATTGTTCACTAAAATTAATATTAACCAAGTTTAGTTTTTGTATGTTCTTTTTCACTTCTCTAACACTTGAAAATTGTCCCAATAACCAAGGAATTAATTCAAATGGTGTGATATTAACTTTATCAGCATCATATTTTTTATAATCAGCATAACCTGCAAAATTTAATCCCGCAATACACAAGCCTTTTTCATTCATCGCATCGTAGTAAAGTGGATAGCTTTCTACATCAGCAGTAATTCCAATTATTGCATAATGGTGATCTAAGTTCTCCACCTTACGAAATACTAGTGGATATTTTCTAGGCGTAATCGTAACCATTTCATTGTATGAAATTTCATAATCGAAATTTCTACCGAAGTAATTATTATAAGATTGATAAGTTATGGCAGTACACATAAATAGTAATCCTCCTCGAAAATAATATTTAGATTTGATAAGCCAATAAGCTTACATCTTTTTAGTATAATATCATTGCTGAAAAAATAAAGTTTTTTTCATGAAATCATCTCTAAAATAATTTAATCTATTCCAAACACTTTAAGAGTCAATAATCAATTGTAACCCTTATAGCCGATATAACAATGCTGTTATACCTACTTATCCTTATCTCGTGATTTCTTCAATAGCCTTTGCAACCCCATCATGTTCATTATCGACAGTTATTTCATCAGCCACTTGCTTCACTTCAGGAATAGCGTTGCCCATCGCTACTCCATGTCCTGCAAACTTAATCATGCTCAAATCATTAGCTTCATCACCAATTGCCATCACATTGGCGGCAGTCAAACTTAACTTTTCACAGAGTACTTGCAAAGCGTTGCCCTTACTAACACCATTAGCGTTGGCCTCGTAATAAAATGGTGCACTTTTCGTGAAAGTAACCTGATTTTTCAATGGTTCAAATAGTTTTTGCTGTTTAATGGCAGCGTCTAAAACTTCGGGTTCATCAACGTACATCGATTTAATCAGTTTAATATTCCGCATCTCTTCTGGCGTCCGATATGAGATACCCATTGAAACGAGATTAGCTTCATAGAGTGTATAATCACCAATATTACGGTCGGCCGTATACAGCCGATCCTCAGATACCGCGTGAAAATGCAAGCGTAACTTACGTGCTAGGGCTTCCAAGTCAATATAATCTTCATAACTAATCGGTCGTTCATCAATCAGTTCGCCACTAGTTGTGTAGGTTGCAGCACCGCCAAAACAAACAACGTATTGATCATCTTGAGCATCGAGTTCCAACTCCTGCAACAATGCTTTAACACCTGTTAATGGCCGTCCCGTGCAGATAACCACTTTAATCTTCTTTTCCTTCGCCATTTTAATCGCTTGCTTGACTCGCAATGTCACCTGCTTTTTTGAATTAACTAGTGTGCCATCGATATCAATCGCAATCATCTTAATATTTTCCATCATAGCCATCCTCATTCTTCATCGAACACGAAATAGAAACCGAGCAACGCCCCGTTTCTATTTCTTCAATAATTATTTTAATTTCAGATAAGTATTCACAACATTAGTTACATTAAAACCATACTTATCAAGTACCAAGTCACCAGGTGCCGAAGTGCCGAAGCGATCCACACCGATCTTAGCACCATGATCGCCAGCATACTGATCCCAGCCAAATGTTGATCCAGCTTCAATTGTCACCCTTCTTGTGACCGCGCTCGGAAGCACACTAGCGCGATATTCTGGTGATTGTTGCGCAAACCGATCAAAGCTCGGAATTGAAACGACCGCGACATCTTGATTATGCTTTGCTAACTGGGCTTTGGCCTCCAATGCTAAGTTAACTTCAGAACCAGTCGCAATTAGTAAACCATCTGGTATTTCTTTTTGAGCAGCACTGACCACATAGCCACCCTTTTCAACGCCAGCAAAGGCCGTATCAACTGATACAGGTAATGTCTTCAAGGCTTGTCGACTCAATACCAGAACGGTTGGTTTATCAGTTGTTTTCAGTGCTTGCTCCCACGCAGCTGAAGTCTCATTACCATCAGCTGGCCGAATCACTTGTACATTCGGCATGCATCGTAAACTAGCTAATTGTTCAATCGGTTCGTGGGTCGGCCCATCCTCGCCGACCGCAATTGAATCATGCGTTAAGACGTAGATAACCGGTGCGTGTTGTAGTGCGGACAACCGGACTGCCGCACGTAAGTAATCAGTGAAGACAAAGAATGTTCCCCCGAATACCCGAGTGCCGCCATGTAATACAATTCCGTTCATCGCAGCCGCCATGCCAAATTCACGTACACCAAACCAGATATTACGACCATCGTAGGATTCTGGCTGAAAGTCTGATGTTTCCGCAATCATTGTTTTGTTCGAACTCGACAAATCGGCTGCGCCACCCCATAAGCTAGGTATTACTTTGGCAGCAGCGTTAATCGCCTTAGCGCTTGCCGCCCGACTAGCCAATGCATCTGTTAATTGATAGTGCGGTAAAGTAGATTTCAAGTAATCAGAAAATTGTCCGTTGAACGCTTGCTTAAAAGACTGCGCCTGATCTGGATACTTCGCCTCATATTCTTCAAATAGCCGTTTCCATTGCTGCTCAGCACGCGCACCATTTTCCTGAATAGTTACTTCAAACCGGTCTGAAACAGCTGACGGCACTTCAAAATCCGAGTAATTCCAGCCATATACTTTTTCAGCTGCTTTAATGCCATCCGCACCAATTGGGTTACCATGAACAGCATTAGTCCCTTGTTTAGGTGCGCCATAACCAATCACCGTTTTCACTTCAATCAAAGAAGGACGATCAGTTGTCTTTTTTGCAAGTTCGATTGCCGCGTCAATTGCATCAAGATCATTCCCATCTTCAACCACCAGATGCTGCCAGCCATAAGCAGTGAACCTGTCACCAACATTTTCAGTAAACGCTTGCGACGTCTTACCATCTAATGAAATGCCGTTCGAATCGTAAAGTGCAATTAACTTTCCCAGCTTAAGATGCCCAGCTAGTGAACCAGCTTCGTGCGAAATTCCTTCCATTAAGTCGCCATCACCGACAATTGTATAAGTGTAATGATCAACAATTGGAAAATTAGGTCGGTTATATTGGGCAGCTAGATGTGCCTCCGCCATTGCCATTCCAACGGCCATACCGAAGCCTTGTCCCAACGGACCAGTAGTTACTTCAACGCCATCGGTATGTCCATACTCTGGATGCCCCGGAGTCCGACTGTCCCACTGCCGAAAATGCTTGAGATCATCAATCGAAACATCATACCCGGCTAAATGTAACAGGCTGTATAACATAGCTGAACCATGTCCAGCTGAAAGAATGAAACGATCACGATTAACCCAATTCATGTGTGTTTGTGGGTTGACTTTTAGATGTTTTGTCCATAACACATAGGCCATTGGTGCGGCTCCCATCGGTAACCCTGGATGTCCGGAATTTGCTTTTTGAATTGCTTCGATACTTAACGTCCGAATAGTATTAACACCCAGCTCGTCAACTTTATCAAACATTATACTTACCTCCTAAGCTGCTATTATGATTACTTTTGCGTTGCTTGAAATGCTTTCCAATCCGAAGCAAAACTGGCCAAACCTTTGTCCGTTAATGGATGAGACCATAACTTACCGAAAACTGCGGCTGGAATTGTGGCAATATCAGCGCCAGCCAACGCAGCTTCTTGAACATGTTGTGGCCCCCGAACACTGGCAGCGATAATTTCCGTCTTGAATCCATAAGTATCCAAAACTTGACGTAAATCCTTAACTAGCTGAATTCCATTGCCACCAATATCATCAAGACGTCCTAAGAATGGTGAAATGTAAGTAGCACCGGCCTTTGCCGCTAATAAGCCTTGCGAAACTGAGAATACAAGGGTCACATTTGTTTTAATGCCCTCACCACTTAATACTTTGACCGCCTTAAGTCCTTCTTCAGTCATCGGAATCTTCACCACAATATTTGAAGCCCACTTAACTTCATTGCGAGCCTGGGCAATCATCTCTTCGGCCTTGGTTGCCGTTACCTCAGCGGATACTGGACCTGATACAATCTGCGTAATTTCTTTGATAACGGTTTCAAAATCACGACCTTCACGTGACACCAACGTTGGATTTGTTGTTACCCCATCTACTAAACCAAGTTCCGCGAAATGTTTAATATCTTCAGTATTCGCAGTATCTAAGAAAAATTTCATGATTAGATTTATCTCCTTTATTATTAGTTTTCGTAAATTATTGAAAGTAGTACTCATAATTACTGATTACTTAGTTCCATCAGTCATACGTTTAGCACGCCGGGTAAGAAAAATACTGCAAAGAATCACAATAATTGTAAACAAGATAATTCCTGTAATAACTGCTACACTTCCGTAACTCCCTAATTTTCCTAACAAGATTCCTGGAACCAAATAGTCGGTATCTGCAAACGTTGAAGCTGCTAATTTCAAGCTTCCCAAAACTGGTAAAATAAACAATGGCAACCAACTAATCAACAAACTATTTACTGTAGCGCCAATGATTGCACCACGCCGACCACCAGTAGAATTACCATAAATTGCTGCTGCAGCACCACAGAAGAAGTGCCCCACTACACCTGGAATAATAACAGTAGTTCCTAGCGCAATCATGATAAACATACTTAGCGTCCCAACAATGAAACTGACAAAGAATCCTAATAAAACTGCATTTGGTGCGTATGGGAAAATAATTGGAACGTCTAATGCAGGCTTAGAATTAGGAACCAACTTGGTCGCAATACCTTGAAAAGCTGGCACAATTTCGGCCAAAATCATCCGAACACCTTGTAAAACAACCACGAAACCGGCAGCAAATGTTCCTGCTTGTACTAATGCATAAACAATATAATTAGTCCCACCACTCAGTTTCGATTCAATGTAAGCTGGACCTGTCACAATCGCCAAAATAATGTAGACAATACTCATCAAAATCGTAATTGAAACTGTCGAATCACGCAGAAAGCCCAAACTCTTAGGGATTTCTAGATCCTCTGTAGACTTTTCTGCATTACCAAACCATTTACCCATCAATCCTGAGAGCGCACAGCCAATGTTACCCGTGTGTCCCATAGCAACATCATCGCCACCCGTGATTTTACGCATAAATGGTTGTGTCAATGCTGGTGTTACCGTTAATGATGTCCCTTCAAATAGACCACCAAGTACAATCGTTTGCCAACCCGTGCCAATGTTAGCGCTTACCAATATAACTGCAGTTAAACAAGAAACATATAACATTGCTTGCCCTGTCAAGAAGATATACTTAAAGCGAGTAAAACGAGCTAATAAAATATTAACAATCATCCCAACTAACATAATTAGTGCTGTTGTTGAGCCGTATTTAACCAGGGCAATTGCAACAACTGCTTCATTACTAGGAACAACTCCTTGCACATGTAACGCAAACTTAAACATGGAAGCAAAGGGTGACAATGCATTTTGAAGAATTCCGGCACCACCAGTTAAGACTAAGAAACCGGCAAAGGTCTTAATAGTTCCTTGAACAACTTCCGTACTTTTCTTTTTTTGAAGTAGTAGCCCTAACATCGCAATTAGCGCTACTAAAATAGACGGTTGGGTCACAATACCAACAAATAAGTTCAAAACAGTCTTCATGTGATTCTCCTCCTTTTCAGCGGCTAATCATGTTCAATATTTTCTTGATCCAGAATTGTATTGACATGGTTCCGGACTTCTTGCTTATCAATCAAGCTTTTTAGTAACACAACCTTATTCTCAGGAATACTTCCTAATGCACTTTGAAGCGTTGATTCAACAAAGAAGTAATCTGCTGAATCAGCGCCAACGCTCCCAACATCAGAATGATCCACTTGGATATCTTCTTTAACATTCTCGTCCTTTAAAATACTCTGAATGTTCATCTGAACCATAAAACTACTTCCCAGACCACTTTGACATACAGCTAAAAATTTCATAATAGTATCCTCCTATTTTTGTAATTCTTGCTCATGTGCAATAACTTCTAAAATATCAACTTCACTAGTTGCATTTAACATAGCTGTCACCGCCGACTCATCGGTTAACAACTCCATTAACTCTTTAATAACGGCTAAATGGCTGTTATTATCTACCGCGGCCAATACGAACCATAAATTGATGGGGTGTTCATCATTGACTAGACTAATGCTATGATTTGTTTTTAAGATAGATAATCCGATTTCATGGACGTTACCCGCTGGTCTAGAATGTGCGAGTGCGATTTGTGGTCCGATATTGATGTACGGGCCTTCTGATTCCACCACATTGAGCATTTCCTTGATGTATCCATCTTCAATCGTCTTATTATTAATCAATGGTTCCGCAGCTAATTCAATTGCTTGCTTCCAATCTAGCCCTGTGCCTTCTGATACTTGCACAGTCTGTTTATTCAATAAATCCAACAGCATTTTTATTCATCCTCCTTTCTTGATATCGCTATTTATCTGACAATGACCAGTATAAACTTGAATAATAGCGCCACAAGTGCAACAATGTTTTTGAGAATAGTGCAACTTTGGCACTTTGGTACCTTAATGCTTTAATTTTTTAGTAGACTTAATACAGGGAGGATACTGAATTGCGTGTAAATTTCAGCAAACGAAAACATGGTAATGAATTATTAGAAATTCTATTAACGTCATCGGGCTACACCACAGCTAACTTCTTACAACAACATCTACATATCTCACGTCGTAGCCTATTCTATCTAATAAATAAAGTAAACGATGAGCTTGATCAGCATGCAGAATTTCCGATTACTAATGTTAAAAAACTAGGATATTACCTTCCAACTGACACGATCAAATTTCTGCATAAAATGACAGAAAAAGAAACTTCTAGCAAGATCATGACCAACAATGCTAAGCAACGCCAACTACTAATTGCATTTAGTATCCTCAACACTAGTGGTTGCTCGTTAGCGGACCTAACTTACCAATTTAATATTTCTAAGAACACAGTTATTAGAGATATCAAAGTACTACACTCACAACTAGCGCTATATCATTTACAAATCACCAATACAGAATCCGGTAAAATAATCACGGGTTCCCCGACAGCAGTTCGCAAATGGGTGTACGATCATGCTACTCAACTGAAGACACTCATTGAACAAACTAGGCGGGCTACCATTAAGCCCACTACCATAAACGACCAGATTAAACTCTTTGAAAGAATAACTGGAAAATATTTAACCGACGATGCAAGTATCACAATTCGACTATTTTTATATTGGTACTTAACTAACA
Source organism: Lactiplantibacillus sp. ME-2 (assembly GCF_022549155.1). Classification (NCBI taxonomy): domain Bacteria; kingdom Bacillati; phylum Bacillota; class Bacilli; order Lactobacillales; family Lactobacillaceae; genus Lactiplantibacillus; species Lactiplantibacillus sp. ME-2. Next base: position 18,186 of record NZ_JAKZEQ010000015.1, on the reverse strand, counting down.
TTAGAGACTGTAATAACCAACTAAGTGATGTTATATCCGCACAAACTGACTTAACACTGGATCACATTTGGGCTAAAAGTTTTTTGAACGATTATCATATCGATAACTCTAATGAGGTTGACTACTTAGTCAAGTTGATCAATTCTAGTCAATTTGCTCATGTCAATTGGAATGACGACTTGATTCAAAAGTTAAAACCATTCTCAGTTCGAATGATTTCTAGTTTTAACCACCTCTCCGGCGCACATGTTTCAATCAAGTCGATTAGTGACAGTTTAACGGTTCACTTGCTTTCAACCTACTATCGTGCTCAATATAATATGCCATTTGAATACCCCGACTTAAAAAGTATTCAACAGCATTATCACCACACTTTTGAAATCACTCGTAAAGTTGTCGTACCATTTGAACAATATATTCATCACACACTTTCTGATGATGAAATCGCATTAATTGCCATTTACTTTGGTGGTGCTATTCGTGAGCAAAAAACAAGCACCCCAACACAAAATGAAGTACTTGTCGTTTGTTCTAGTGGCATCGGTACCAGTCGTCTATTACTTCAACAACTAGAAAGCCGTTACCGCGGTATTCATTTTTCTAGTCCAATGAATGTGCTTCAATACGAAAATTCAGATCTAAGTAATGTTCAGCTTGTCATCAGTACAATCAAATTAAACACCCAGCGCAACATACCAATAACTACCGTATCTGCTTTTCCTTCCGAGTTGGAGTGGAAGATCATCGATAATGCTATTATTAAGGCTGGGTTGGCAACTTCTGACACACTCAAGTTATTTAATGTGGATACACTATTGGATATTGTAGGCAACTACGCTATGATAAGAAATCCTATGGGTCTGAAACTCGCACTCAACGACTATTTGACCCAGCTAACTCAGGAACCACTATTAGCCGCACCCCAAGAAAATTTATCAGAATTAATCAAACTACTGCCGCCAGAACATGTTGGTTTTCTAAATCATCAAAAATCTTGGAAGCAGGCGGTGCGTACAGCACTGTCCCCCCTACTTGAAGACTATAGTGTTGAAAAAATTATATCGATCAGATCATTCATTTAACTGAAAGTAACGGACCATACATGGTTATTGGGTCAGGCGTTATGTTGGCGCACGCTGCTCCACGTGATGGCGTTAATAATCTCGGTGCTACTTTCTTTTTACTTGATAAGCCGCTACCTGTTATGACAAATCAAAAAATGGTCCATGTAATTATTGGTCTAGCCCCCATAGATTACGAGAAGCATCTATCATTCATCAGTGACTTGATGACACAATTACAACAAAAGGATTGGTTAACTAATCTGTATCATTTGAATAATAAAAGGGACTTACTCAGATATTTGTATAAAGATAACTAGCTCGTCTTCATTTCATTTATTAATGTATCTAAAAGCAGAAGCCAAGAAACGAAAGTTGCTATCTTGGCCTCTGCTTTTAGAGTTAAAAAGGATTTTTTATTATTAAATAATGCGCTCTTTCCAGTCTAATCTCATTTACTTACTGAACTATTCCAACGATATCATTCGGGGTCTTAGCTTGATATTTCGCATTATTAAAATCGACATTCGGTAATGCTCCCCATTTAGCAACTACAAAATCAACGCCTGCATTCTTTGAAGCCTGCATATCAAAGATACTATCACCAACATACAACGTCCTTTCACGTGCTAAGTTAAATCTCTCTAATGTGTAGGTAATCGGCTCTCCACTTGGCTTTGGATTTTTAGTTAAATCAGCAGTAGTCACAATTGGCATCTTTGCGATAATCGGAAAATGACTGACTTCTTTATCAAATTGAACACGATCCTTAGATGTAACCACTCCCACTGTGAGATTCATTGCCAATAAATCATCTAACATTTGTTCAACTCCCACAAAATACGTTATTTCATTCATATTCTCGTTAAATTCAATTAGATATCTGGCTAATACATTCTGCCAATTTTGAACACCAAATTCTCTCAGGATCATCTCACCGGGCTGGCCAATTCTCTTACGATATTCTTCAATTGGCATATCAACACCCTCGCGAACTGCCCCCTCCTTCAATAACTTAGCAATTAAGTCTGCTGAATTAATCAAGGTATTATCAATATCGAACAAGATATTTTGATACTTCATAAAGAACCCCCCTGCTCCCAAAAAAGAGCACCAAGACAAATATCTCAGCGCTCTAAATTAAGGAGGTTATAATTTTAATATTCTGTCATTCAACTACAATTAGTTTAGTCTGCTAAATCTGGATCATCAGGATTAGAGGCAATCATAACTTTGAGCTCTTTACCGGCCATCATTGCATCAAAAGCGTCACGCCAGTGTTCAAGATCAAAGACCTTCGTAATCATTGCATCTTGGTTAATAGCACCCTTGCTTTCAAGATGTAAAGCAATCGCCCAATCATACGGGTTTTGTGACCGTGAGCCACGATACGTAATTTCATGCTGAATAATTGAACGTTCATCTAATTCATTCATCGGCTTTGCAAAAAGACCAACCTGTTGGAAAGTTCCACCCTTACGGATCAATGGTAATGCAGAGTTAACCGCTGGTGTTGCACCTGAACAGTCATAAACCTTGGTAACACCAACGCCATCTGTCGCATCCATCACGACCTTGGCCAAGTCTTCTTTTTGGGTATCTACAATAATGTCAGCACCTAACTCTTTAGCAATTTGTAAACGATCAGCATCCTTAGTGATCCCAGAAACAATAACAAAGGCACCAATTTCTTTGGCAATCTGCAATGAGAGTAGCCCCATTGGTCCTGGTCCCATAATTAATAAAGTGTCATGTAACGTGAATGGTGTCTTTTGATACATAGCATGAACACAAGATGCTAAAGGTTCCGACATTGCAGCCATCTTGTAGGAAACGTTATCTGGTAAAATGTGAGCACTTTCCTCACGAGTTAGAACATAATTTGCCATTGAACCATTAGCTTTAGTTCCGATTCCTACACGGTTAGGACATAAATTATATTCTTTATCTTGGCAGTAAACACATGTGCCATCCGTTGCAAAAGTCGTTTCACTAGTCACCCGATCGCCAGGCTTTAGCGTTTTAACATCTGGTCCCACTTCAACAACTTCACCTGAAAATTCATGGCCCAAAACAAGTGGTGTCACCGCATTGGCATACTGACCCTTAAATGTATGAATATCAGTACCGCAGATCCCAGTGTAGGCCACTTTTAATAAAACTTTGTCTCCTGTTACTTCAGGGATTGGAATTTGCTTCAGTTCCATATTGTCGTAACCAGATTCCGTCTTAACGACAGCCTCCATAGTTTTAGCGCCCTTTAATTCGTCAGTTTTAGTTGTTTTTACAGTATCCATAATCCATTTTCCTTTCTACGGATAATCCTTTAATTAAATAATGGTTGTACTAACTGTGATAGTTTCAAAATTAACCAGTTCAAGATGTTACCACCCGTATCCAAGTTAGTGACCTCTGATGCGCCCTTTGGAAAGGCAACAATACCGTGCATCATTGATGTCAACGTTGGCCCAAAGTCAGTTGCCATCAACAATGCAAATACCATTACGATAGTAGCAGAGAGTACAGAGTGGACGATATTTCCTTTACGACTAGGAACAATCAAGGCAGCAAAGAACGGAATTGTTGCTAAATCACCGAATGGCAATACCCGGTTACCAGGTAAAATAATGGCTAAGAATAACGTAATTGGTACCATTAATAGTCCAGTTGCCAAAGTAGCTGGTGACCCGGTTGAAAGAGCAGCATCCATTCCTAAGTAAATCTTCCGGTTCCCGTACTTCTCTTGAAGTAACTTTTGAGCACCTTCTTGAATTGGAATTAACCCTTCCATTAAGATCTTAACCATACGCGGCATTAAGAACATCACACCACCCATGGACATTCCAAGCTTCAAAATGTTCGGTACGCTGTAACCACCTAAGGCAGCTAGTAACATCCCAATGACAATCCCCATGACCATGGGTTCACCAAAGACCCCAAACCGTTTTTGAATTGTTTGTGGATCCACATCCCATTTTCTGATTCCAGGAATTTTGCTGACAACCCATCCAATTGGAATACCAAGTAGGCCATAAGCCGCAGCAGAACCAGTTGGAAAGCTAATGCCATCCAAGCCATAAAACTCAGCGACTTTTGGCGCAGTTTTATCAGCAATAATTAAGACAGCGATTTCATAGATAATCCCGCAAAGAATTGCAAACCACCAGTTTTTCGTCACCACATAAGCCGTAGCCGCGGCCGCAATCATATGCCAGTAATTCCAAATATCGATATCAAGTGTTTTAGTAAGATTTAACAAAATTAAGCCAACGTTAACGACTAAAATAATTGGAATCATGATAGCTGAGATCGGCTGTGCCCATGTCCCAGCAGAAACGGCAGGCCATCCAGCATCAATAATCGTTAAATGAAACCCAAACCGTTTAACCATCGCCTGCGCAGCAGGACCAACACTAGTTGTCAACAAATTGATGACTAGGTTAATCCCAATCATACCGATACCAACAGTAATCCCAGATGTGAGTGCCTTACCCGGTTTAACCCTAAAGATTAACCCAACAATAAAGATAATAATGGGAAGCATAACGCTGGGGCCGACATTAATGATGCTTTGTACAACATCAGATAATACTTTCATAATGCATCCTCCTGCTTAAAACCCTAGCTCTTAATTATTGTGCTTGAATTTCGCGTGCTTTAGTCAAGATTTCATCCTGCAATTTATCAACACCAAGACCAGTTAAAAAGCCCATTGCTTTAATCGCTGGAATCTTATATTCAGTTGGTAGTACAGTTGTTGAAATCAACATATCCGCGTCATCCTGCTTAGAAGCAGCTTCAGCAATCTTAATTTGAATCAAATTAGCGTCAATATTATTTTCGGCAAACAAATCTTCAACTTTTTTCATAACAACCGTTGAAGTGGCAATTCCGGCACCGCAAGCTACTAATACATTTAATTTTTTCATAATAATCTCTCCTCGTATTTCTTCTATTTATCTTTTATTTGCTTAACAACTGATGAATTTGGTTAAAGTTCTCGGCATTTTCCAATGAATTTACTAATGAATCATCTTGAATAATTCCCATTAATGCTTGCAGCATCTCTAACTGAGCATGTGGTTTATTCAGACCAAGCACAAAAACTAATTTTGCATCAACCTTTTGCTCTGGATCATCCATCCGACTAAAAGCAATTGGAGCATCATTAACAACCACGGCAACAAATTCTTTGTTGATTGTATCCGCGTCAGTATGTGGAATTGCAACACCTCGATGTTCCAGTTGCAAGCCAGTTGGAAAAGTTGATTCTCGCTTGATTATTTTCGGTAAAAATTGATCAGTTACAAACCCATTTTCCTGTGCCTTCGCGTTAATCGCTGTAAATAATTCCTTCGACGTTTTAAAAGAGGTGTGTAGAAAAATAAGTTGGTCTCTCAAATAATCACTTACTTCAACAAGGTTCTCACTCAAAATAAGACGCTCCCTTCGTATTTATATAAATGTAATCGCTTTCAACAGTTTAAATTGTATCATTTTGCAAATCTTTTGCAATACTTTTCTTTAAAAAAGTTTTTAACACCCGTTTGCAAAGAGTGCTTTGCAACGACATAAGCGTTCGCAAAAGCAAGTTAATTATCTCACAAAGTTCGACATAGCGCTCTATTAAGCGCTTACATGTAAAGGATTTAGATAGAGATTTCAATCACTTTACAAAATTAGATTGCAAACAATTGCCAAATATGTGCTATGATTACTACCGAAAAATAAATTTTATTTTTACAAGGAGGCCACCTCATATGGAAGTTATGCAGCGTCAAAAGTATATTTTAGATCAATTAAACCAACGTGGTACTATTAGAATCGCTGAAATTAGCAAGGAAATTAATGTTTCTCGTGAGACTATCCGTAAAGATATTTACAACCTTGATAAACAAGGACTAGTGCAGGCAATTCGCGGTGGTGCTACTACCCCGCAAAGTGTCAACGAGACAAAGTATGGTAAGCGTAGACACGAAGCAGTTGCTGAAAAAAATGAAATTGCCACCAATGCACTACGCTTAATTCATGATGGGGAGTCAATTTTTCTTGATTACGGTACAACTGCTTTTCAAATCGCCGAAGAAATTAAACATAGCCATCTAACCAATCTAACCGTTATCACTAACTCTACTTTCGTTCTCAACTCGCTACAGTTTGTTAAAAATATTCAAATTGTACTCTTGGGCGGAACAATGCGGACTAGTGAAGGTTCTTTGTCCGGGCCAATCACACTTGCCAATATCAATAATATCTATGCCGACATTGGTTTCTTTGGCTGTGGCGGCGTCAACCTTCAAGCAGGAATCACCAACCACTATATAGAAGAAGTGGAAGTTTCCAAAAAGATGATGTCTCATTGTCGAATGAAAGTTATCTTAGCTGATCACACTAAATTCGAAAAAAATGCACTTTACAAGACAGCCGACGTTAATGATGTGGATGTTATCATCACCGATGAACAATTGGACACTCAGATTGCCAAACAAATTCGCTTAGCCGACATCTCATTAATTAGTGGCAAATAAAAAAAGACGATTGGGGGAAAACCATGCCCCTAACCGTCTTTCTTACTTTTAAATGCCAGGTTCTTAAATTATTTTGCCAATTTCACCTTGACTTTATGATTGAAACCGTTATCATAATAACCGTAATGATAAATAAAACAAAAGTTTGCAAAGGAGTTGCAAAATAATGAGTGAAGCAATTAAATCCAAAACAGTTGATTATTCTTCTGATGACTATCTAAAACGCGTCGATGCCTATTGGCGCGCTGCTAACTACATCTCAGTTGGTCAACTCTATCTATTAAATAATCCGTTACTTCGGGAACCATTAAAGGCGACCGATGTAAAAGTCCATCCAATCGGTCATTGGGGCACAATTGCCGGCCAAAACTTTATTTATGCCCATTTGAACCGTGCTATTAACAAGTATGGGCTCAACATGTTCTACATCGAAGGTCCTGGTCATGGTGGCCAAGTAATGGTTTCTAACTCCTACTTAGATGGTACTTATACGGAAACGTATCCTAAAATCACCCAAGACAAGGCCGGAATGAAGCGCTTATTCAAGCAATTCTCATTCCCAGGTGGTGTTGCCTCCCACGCCGACCCTAAGACACCAGGCTCAATCCACGAAGGTGGCGAACTTGGCTACTCAATCTTGCATGGTGCTGGTGCGGTCTTAGATAACCCTGGTTTAATTGCTGCTACTGTTGTTGGTGATGGTGAATCTGAAACTGGCCCATTGGCAACTTCTTGGCAAGTTAACAAGTTCCTCAACCCAATTACAGACGGGACAGTCTTACCAATCTTGAACTTAAACGGCTTCAAGATTTCTAATCCAACAGTTCTTTCACGTGAATCACATGAAGAACTTGAAGACTACTTTAAAGGTCTAGGCTGGGATCCACACTTTGTTGAAGGTACAGACCCTGCCAAGATGCACAAAATCATGGCTGAAGAATTGGATAAAGTCATTGAAGAAATCCACGCAATTCGTAAGAACGCCAAGGATAACAATGATGAATCTCGTCCTAAGTGGCCAATGATTGTTTTCCGGGCACCTAAGGGCTGGACCGGTCCTAAGAGTTGGGACGGCGAACCAATTGAAGGTTCATTCCGGGCTCACCAAATTCCAATTCCTGTCGATCGCAATCACATGGAACACGCCGACAAATTAGTTGACTGGCTCAAATCATACAAACCAGAAGAATTATTTGATGAAAATGGTACTTTAAAACCAGAAATTGCCGCAATCATCCCTGAAGGCCAAGCTCGTATGGCTGCTAATCCCGTCACTAACGGCGGCAAGTTAACTAAAGACTTAATTACACCAAATATCGATGATTATGCTTTGGACAACAAGGATCACGGTAAGGAAGACGGTTCAGACATGACTGAACTTGGTAAGTATATCCGTGATTTAATCGAATTAAACAAAGATAACAAGAACTTCCGCGGTTGGGGTCCTGATGAAACTTTATCTAACAAATTAGGAGCTGCGTTTGAAGATACCAAGCGTCAATGGATGGAACCAATCCACGAACCTAACGATGCTTTGTTAGCACCTCAAGGCCGGATTATTGACTCCATGTTGTCAGAACATATGGATGAAGGCATGTTGGAAGCTTACAACTTAACTGGTCGTTACGGCTTCTTTGCAAGTTATGAATCATTCCTACGCGTTGTGGATTCAATGTTAACCCAACATTTCAAGTGGTTACGGAATTCTCACGAAGAAACACCTTGGCGGGTTGATGTCCCTTCATTAAACGTGATTGCATCATCAACTGCCTTCCAGCAAGATCACAATGGTTACTCTCACCAAGATCCAGGTATCATCTCACACTTGGCTGAAAAGAAGACCGAATATGTTCGGGCCTATCTCCCAGGTGACGCTAACACCTTGATTGCAACTTTTGATAAGGCGATCCAAAGTAAACAATTGATTAACTTGATCATCGCCAGCAAGCATCCCCGTCCACAATGGTTTACGATGGACGAAGCTAAGCATTTAGTTCGTGATGGCTTAGGTGTGGTTGATTGGGCAAGTACTGATAATGGTGAAGAACCCGACGTTGTCTTCGCAACTGCCGGCTCTGAACCAACGACTGAAAGTTTAGCGGCCGTATCAATCTTGCACGCTCGCTTCCCTGAAATGAAGATTCGCTTCATTAACGTTGTCGATCTTCTGAAGTTGAAGAAGGACGACCCACGGGGCTTATCAGATGCTGAATTTGATGCCTTCTTCACTAAAGACAAGCCAGTTATCTTTGCATACCATGCTTACGATGACTTAGTAAAGACCATCTTCTTCGACCGTCATAACCATAACTTACACGTTCATGGCTACCGCGAAGAAGGCGACATTACCACGCCATTCGACATGCGTGTTCGCAACGAACTCGATCGTTTCCACTTAGTTAAAGCTGCCTTATTAGCAACGCCAGCCTATGCCGAAAAAGGTGCCCATGTCATCCAAGAGATGAACAGCATCTTAAACAAGCATCATGACTATATCCGTGCTGAAGGTACTGATCTTCCAGAAGTTGAAAACTGGAAATGGACTGCATTGAAGTAGAACGATAACCATGTCTAAATCGTATTCATAAGAAATGAAAGAAGCTATACCAACAGTTGTGTTGGTATAGCTTCTTTCATTTCTGATCTATTTCTATTTGGCAAAAACTATGCTATTGTAGCGTTAACATAAGGAAACCATGATGGGAGCCAAATCTATGAGTATTGTAACTACTGTCGAGGAGTCGTATCCGACACTCTCACGACAAGAACGCAAAGTCGCCTTAAAGGTCATTCAAGAGCCGAAAGAAGTCCAAAAAATGACGATTTCTAGTCTGGCTAAGAACGTTCACGTTAGTAATGCGACCATTACCCGTTTTGTCAAAAAAATGGGCTGTGAAAACTTTTACGCCTTCAAAATTCAATTAGCCGAAGGGCCAGTTGTCCCTGCAACAACCACTGACAAAAAAGATACCGTTGCGGACCAGGTCTATAGTTACTACAAGAAAATACTGAGTGGAACGTGGGAACGATTATCCCCCGACGATCTCCATGCCGCCGTTAATTTAATCTCCAAGGCTCGCCGAGTCTATCTGTACGGTCTGGGTAGCTCGGGCTATACCGCACAAGAGATGACCCAGCGCTTAATTCGAATGGGGATTGCCGCTTTCTCGATGACCGACACCCATATCATGTACATCAGCGGTGGCATCATGCAACCTGGTGATATTATCTTGGCCATTTCTCTTACTGGTGCTACAGCAGAAGTCAACGACTCAGTTGCGTTAGCCAAAAAGAAGCAAGCCAAAGTTATTGCCATTACGTCTGATGAACGCAGTCGCTTAGCAGAACTAAGTGATCTTACGATTCTCGTAAAAAACAGCAAATTCGTCAACAACTCGCGCTTTGTTAACTCGCAATTTGCCATAACCTACGCTCTTGATATTATCGCCGCCATGCTATTAGAGAATGCGAAGTATCGTGATCGAATGAATCATACGATCGATTTAATTACAGATAATAAATTCGGTAAACGCTAAAAAACTACCATCAAGATTTCAGCTAATCTTGATGGTAGTTTTTCCGATTTATCTCTGAGCAATTTGTGGGTATCGCTGCAATATGTCAACTTCAGTTCGATTAAGTGCATGGTCAGCGCACAGGATAATCGCTGCACTATCTAGATTGTGATGATAAAAGTGACTATTTTTGACAGTAAACAAAATGCTATACTGATTCGCTAGCCGCATATAGCGCCCCATGATATCCATATCTAATTGACCGTTCAACAAAAGCTGATAGTCTCTTGGTTGCCGCAATACCGGCACTAGTACTGACGTAAAGTCATACCTCAGAGCCTGCTTAAATGAAATTTGAAGTTCAACTCGTTCGTAAAAGGTCCCTAAATAACGGTGTTGTTCATCTGGATGTAGATCCGGTACACCAAACATTCCATTTTGCAAACGAGTACCCAATACTTCCTCATTATCTTGCATTCGTCACTCCTATTTAAAGTCCACTTGCGTCAAATCTAACATTTCACTCAACCAACTTAGCACTAACGGAACCCAGTTCGCCGCACGTGGCTCAATATCTTCTGGGTAATTATATCGACTAGTTTCAACTGTACTCAAGCACAGACCGTGTTTTCCATGTGTAAATGTATGAATATCATACTCGACATGATGCCTAGCTAGTGCTTCTGCGTACAATAAACTATTCATTGTTGGCACTACCGCATCCGCACAAGTATTCCATAAAAACGTTGGCGGTGTCTGATCAGTAACTAGGTTCTGACTAGCCCAATATTGTTCATCTGGACTAATTTTAAAGGCCTCTTCTCGACTTTTCGGAAAACCTGCCGCCAAGTCGATAACCGGGTAACCTAAGACCTGCAAGCGTGACGTCAATGGGCTATCACCAAAGCCGTGAGTTTTGAGGTACTCGGTGTTATTCCCCATCGCGTTAGTTAATGCTGCGACGTGACTGCCCGCCGAGAAGCCCATCAAAATCGTCTTATTCGCATCACCATAATGTGGTGGTCCTTGAGTTTTAGCATACTTTAAGGCAGTCAAACCGACATCAATTGCGTTGGGATAAACTGGCCCGCGATCCAATAGATTGTATTCCACTACCATTGTCTGATAGCCCTGTGCACTAAAAGCCAAAGCAATCGGTTCTGCTTCACGCTCTGTCATTTGAATAAATCCACTGCCCGGAAAAATTAGAAGGATTGGCCATCTCCGAGGATCATAATCCATTTTAAGTTGGTCTTTCCAATAGCAGGTTAATTTAAATTCAAAATGTTGCGGCGTCATTAATCTCAATTGCTCATATTTCATTTTCACACCCCCCTAAATTTCAGTACTATTCCTGCTAGCATATAATGTACGTAACCAGCCCAATGCCATTGGAAACCAGTTTTGAACCCGTGGGACCACATCTTCAGGGTGATGATAGCGAGAATCAGCTAAATCACCAAATGCCAATCCGTGGACACCGGCTGCATAGATATGGCTCTCAAATGGAACATTATGCTCACCTAGCGCTGCTAAATAGACCAGACTATTCACAACTGGAACAAGCTCATCAGTCCGCGTTGCCCAAATGAAAGTCGGCGGTGTTTGACTCGTGACTAACTCTTGCGCATGCCAGTAAGATTCATCCGTAGTCACAGCCATCATCTCATGCTGACTAGTTGGAAAACCCATTGTCAGATCAATCACCGGATAGCTTAAAATTTGCGCAAATGGTACTAGCTTTGTCTCTTCAAAGCCATGATTATTTAAGAATTCTGATTGAGCGCCAAGCGCTGTCATCACGGCTACCAAATGTCCCCCCGCCGAAAAGCCACTGACAACAACATGATCAGAATCAGCATTCAACTCCTGCGCATGCCGTTTAACGTAGCTTAATGCCGCTAATCCAATCGTGGCAGCTGTTGGATAAAACGGGCCATCCGACGTAAGATTATACTTCACTACGGCCGCCTGGTAACCCTTTGCAATAAATTTAAGTGCTACAGCTTCAACTTCCCGCTCAGAGTAGCCCGCAAAGCCACCGCCAGGAAAAATCAACGCTAATGGCCACTGTCGATCATCCGGAAATAGCGTGAATTGATCATGTTGATAGATCCACATCGTAAATGGCTGTCCTTCGGGCGTTTTTAAAGCTAGTGTGCGTATCTCCATTTCCATAACCTCCTTAAAATCTGTGTCAATAACTTGCCTTGAAACAGATTGAGCACAAAATCTCGACTATCCTCATGTGAAGACAATCGAGATTTCAGATTTACGTCTACGTCTTGTCCTAAACATCATGGGTTAGACTAATAACCAAGCGATATTAATACAAGATCGTCGGACATTTTAATTCTTCTTCACGTATGTTTCATTAATTGTTGAAACAGTCAATCCAGTCACATCATGATTACCACCTGGGAAGAGCAGGCTAACAACGTAGCTCAAGACAAAAGCTGAAATGAAGGCAACGCAAGCAACCAATAATGAAGAGATGTTTAATGATTGTACCCAGAAGGACAAGCCGACACTTAACACTAGTCCGGTTAACACCCCAACCGTATTAGCACGCTTCGTAAAGATCCCAACAGCGAAGATTCCGGCAATTGGCACACCAAAGATACCAGTGACCGACAAGAATAAGTTCCAAATCTGTGAAGCGTTACCCATCAACAGATAAATCGCAACGGCTAATCCTAACACGCCTGCAATGATAATGATTCCCCGAGCCAAGGTAACATCATTACTATTTTTGAACTTATCGTTAAAGAAACGTTGTTTAAAGTCTGTAATTACACACGAGGAGATCGCGTTGAGACTAGAAGCAATCGTTGATTGCGCGGCCGCAAAGATTCCAGCAATCACTAATCCTGCAACCCCAGCTGGCATTTGGGTAATGACAAAATATGGTACCACCGCACTCGTATTGAATCCTGCTGGCAAGGCAGCTGTGTGTTGATAGAAACTGTAAAGAATCGTACCCATTCCAAAAAATAATGGAATGGTAATCAATGCTAACCAGCCATTAGTGTACATAGATTTATTAGTATCTTTAATCGTAGCTGTCGTCTGATAACGTTGTACAACATCTTGACTACCAGTATATTGATACAAACTATTAAAGATTTGACCAGCTAAGATCAACGGCACAAACTTAGATAGATCGCCAATATTAAAGTCGTTACCAGAGATAAACTTATGATTGGTAACGACATCGTTAACCACCGTACCGAAACCACCCTTGATATAAAAGATTCCTAAAACACAAATTAACAGAGCACTACCTAGAAGCAAGAATCCTTGAATAACATCGCTCCAAATAACTCCTTCAATCCCCCCTAAGAATGTATAGAGAATGCAAAGGCCACCGACAACACAGGCAATTAGAATTGGATTGATGTTTGAAACCGATGTAATAGCAATAATCGGTAAATAGATGACAATGGCCACCCGGCTGATATGATAAAGTACGAACAGCAAACTACTAATGGCCCGCATGACTGGGCTAAACCGTTCTTCCAAGTATTCATAAGCTGTCGTTACTTTCAATTTGCGGAAAAATGGAATGTAGAATTTAACTAAAATTGGAATAATAATTAGAATCGAAAAACTTCCGATAGCGTATGCCCAGTCACTCAAAAATGCTTGTTCTGGAGTTGACATAAAGGTAATTGCGCTTAAAGTAGTTGCGTAAATACTGAACCCCGCCGCCCAAGCAGGAATATGCCCTTCTGCTTTGAAAAATGAATCCGTGTTTTTACTAGCTTTTCTGGTAAAATAAGCTCCGACACCTAGCATTGCCAATAAGTATGCTCCTAAGACAACCCAATTCAGAACTCCAAATCCAACTTTACTCATGATTTCGCCTCGCTTGTTTTATTTAAACTAATATGTGATACAGCTCGTTTACCATGTTGAATAAATGTTTTAAGCATTGATGGCGCAATAAGTGTCGCCATAACAGTCACCACAATCATTGCCGTATAGTGATTATGATCGATTAAGCCCGCCGAGACAGCGACATTCGCGACAACCAGTGCCATCTCACCTCTTGAAACCATTCCGGCGCCCACAATATTGGCCTCATTCCAGGTCAATCCAAACAATTTACCGCCAATGGCACCACCAATTTGCTTGCCTAAAATCGCAAGCACTAGTAACAATCCGATAAAAACTAGATCGTTTTGCATTCCCTTAAAGGTAATTTCAAGACCAATGCTGACAAAGAATGCTGGAATAAAGACGGCATACCCAATTGGTTCAACCTTAGCAACAAGTTGCGCCTTAAAGCGTGTTTCTGAAATCGCTAACCCCGCAATATATGCACCCAAGACATCGCTCATTCCTAACTTAACGGCTAAGAACGAAAAACCAAAACAGAGCACCATCGCCGCTGTCGTAATATTCTCAGATGCATTAACCTTATTGAATCCTCTCAGAAAGAGTGGGACAAACCACTTAGCAAGTGCGATTACAACGACGAAGAACAGTACTTTCGGCAAAACCATTGCCACAAGCGATTGGTTGTGCGCACTAGCAGTGCCAAACAGGCTTGTACTGATTCCCAATAGCACCACACAGATAATGTCGTCCGCTACGGCTGCGCCTAGAATAATTGCACCTTCACGTGTATTTAAATAATCCATTTCTTTCAATACTTGAACGGTAATGCTTACAGAAGTTGCACTCAAAATAAGCCCGAGAAAAATTGAAGTCGTCAGTGAGAAATCGAACATTCCCACACAAAGTAGGACGGCCGATGCCGTTGGAAAGATGACGCCTAATGTCGCAACAGTTAAAGCTGGCTTCCAGTAGCGAAAAAGCAATTTCAAATCGCCCTCTAGACCAGCAATAAACATTAAAATAATGACCCCGATTTCGGCAAAGTACTGAATAAAAGTACTATACGTTAAGATGTGAAAGACTGCGGGTCCCGCTAAAATTCCGACTAATAGTTCCCCAATCACACTTGGCAAGTTAAAGGTAGCCGCAATATGCGCACCTAACTTTGTCAGTAATAAGATTAAAACTAATTGCAAAAGATAGTTCATATTATTGAACCTCGCTAACTTAATGCTTGTTTAACCAAATCAATCTGTCCCGATAAATCTGCAGCTGCAATATTATATTCCAGAAATACTGGGATTTCGGGTGACAACTGACCTAATAGACTGTGCCAATCCGTTGCCCCTTGTCCCAACATCACCGTTGTTTGATCCTTGATATCCTTCAAATGAAATACGGTGATTGCTGACTTCAATGCTGCAAAGGCTGGTTCAGGCTGTTGATCAATCCAATACCAGTTTCCGGAATCGAAAGTGTACCCTAATGTCAACTTTTGTGACTTAACCCAAGCAACATCTGACTCAAATGTCGCCAAATCACCATTCGCATTAGGTTGGTTCTCGATCGTAACTTGTATGGAGGTAGTTGCTAACAGCTGAGTTAGCGCTTCCAAGTCATGTGCTTGCAATGTTGGTTGCACACCAAAGCTATACTTCAATGATTTGATATGATATTTGGTTGCCAGTTCTAGATTTGTCACTAGACTTGCGTTATAGCCATCACTGCTAAACAGTTCCTCTGGAACCGAATAATAGAGATCCCAGTGTTGTTCCTCACAAAGCTGACTGATTGCTAACAGTTCCGCCGATCGCGTCTCGGGTTTGAAGAATTCACCGCGAACTTCAACTGCACTAACATCAAAACGAGTTACTAATGTTTTTAAGCACTCCAGTTGAGTGGCTCCTGCCTGAACTTGTGACTCATAAATTGCGGTGTTAATTCCGATCTTCATGATTTAGTCCACCCTTCACTGATTTCAAAATAAAAAACCGCTACTTAAAATCTTGCAAACATGCTTAGAAAACTGGGCTTTAACACTCAGTAGGCACTGCTTGCACTATTTTTTAGTAGCGGTTGAACTGTTCGAATGATTATTACGTTATCAACTTATCACATAATACGATAATTGTAAACGCTTTCTTTTTAATTAAAAATAATTATCGTATCAACAGCCCTGCCATCGCCCCATATAACTGGGCTTTATCGGCTAATTCAGCCGTGGTAATTTTTGTTTTAATTAAGTCTGGCGGTAATAACGGCTTCAACGCATTATTCAGTAAATCAACCAAATATTGCCCCTGTAATGATACTGCACCACCGATCAAGAGAATGTCGGGATCAAACAATAATAGGATTGATGCTAATCCCGTCGCAACTTCTGCTGCCCAATCATTAATGATGGCGACATATGGGACCGTACCACGCTTAGCTTCTTCAAACGCATCCTTAACACTCATCTGATATTTTGCTAATTGATACTCAAGCGTTAATGTTGATGCTCGCTGTTCATAATTTGTCTTGGTAAGGGGGTCATACAATGTATAGCCAATCGAATTGGCTGTCGCATGGGCACCCGTCATAAGCCGACCATCTTCGACATACGCACCGCCAATCCCCGTACCCAGTGCCACACAATATGCAGAAGTTGCGCCCTTGGCACCACCTGCTAATTGTTCGCCTAGCAAAGCCGCATCGACATCGTTAACAACAAATACCGGTAGACCAGTTTGCGCCATTAGAGCGGCTTTAATTGGTGTTCCCTGATAATCTGAGATCGTTGGCCCTGCGTATTGAATCGCACCATCTGCGCCCACAATTCCCGCTGTACTAACGCCAATCCCAGCTAACGAATACTCTGCTTGGTAGTCCCTGGTTACACGCTGTAGTTGCTTTAAGATCAGGCCATCATGATTATGCTCAGTCAGGCACTTGCCTTCATGACTTAGATGTAATGCTTCGTCAATGAGACCGTACTTAATGGTTGTTCCCCCGATATCAAATACTAAATATTGTGTTGTCATAATTATCATCCTTGCATTATTATTTGGTCGAATCGTTAAGATGAACGGCCTAACAATACCACAATAATTATTTTTTTATCAACTAAAAAAGAAATTTAATATCAGGAAAGCAACGATTGCGTAAGCGTTTTCTTTATATAATGATAATAATTACCAAAAAAACGTGTTGCAATAATTTTTATTAGAAGCTATAGTATTTCCTGTAAGCGGTTGAATTTTGAGATGATTATTACAAATCCATCAAAAAATAAATTTTAAGGAGTTTTATACTTATGAGTAAAAAACTATTATATGCAGCACAAATGACAGCCTTCGACAAAGACGGTAATATTAATTTAGATGGCATCCGTGCTCTCGTTCGCTACAACATTGACGTCAATAAGGTTGATGGCTTGTATGTTTGTGGTAGTACTGGTGAAGCCTTCATGCTGAATACTGACGAAAAGAAACAAGTCATGGAGACCGTCTATGATGAAGCAAACGGTGCGATTGACTTGGTTGCCCAAGTTGGCTCACTAAATCTAAAAGAAGCTAAGGAACTCGCTAAGTTTGCGACTGATCTTGGCTATCCGAAATTATCAGCCGTAACGCCTTTCTATTACAACTTTACTTTTGAACAAATCAAAGACTACTACAACGAAATCCTTAAAGATGTTGACAACAAATTATTAATCTATTCCATCCCTGCTTTAACTGGTGTTGCCTTAACAACCGATCAATTTGCGGAACTCTTTGAAAATCCAAAGATCATCGGAATCAAGTACACCAACGCAGACTTTTACTTACTTGAACGGGTACGCAATGCCTTTCCAGACAAACTCATCTTATCTGGATTTGACGAGATGCTTTTGCCTGCCCTTGCATTGAATGTCGACGGTTGCATCGGCTCAACGTATAACTTAAATGCACCACGTGTTCGTGAGGAAATGGACGCTTTTGAAGCTGGCGATATTGACAAAGCACGTCAACTGCAAAACATCAGTAACGATATGATTACTGATTTAATTGCCAACGACATTTATCCAACGCTTAAATTGGTCATGAAACATATGGGTGTTGATGCCGGTTACGTTAAGAAACCAATGAGCCATCCAACCCCTGAAATGGAAGCAGGAGCTACGGCAATTTACGAAAAATACTTCAAGAACTAATCTAATTTATACTAGGGACTGTCTGAAAACTAAAAATTCAGGTATAATCTGAGGAAAAACGAATC